>CAYFQS010000231.1:0-6310 GCA_964345245.1 uncultured Planctomycetaceae bacterium
GGCTCGACGTGCCGGTCAAGGACTGGGCGGCGGAGGAGGGCATCGCCGAGGCGGCTTCGACGACGGCTCCGGTTCGACCGACTCGGACGACTCGTGAATTGCGTCGCTTTCGCCGGCCGGTTCATCCTCGGCCCCGGACGGCTGCTCGGCGGGCTCTTCCTCGACCGCGGGCGGGGCCGGCGGCGCGGACTTGGTCGACTTCGGCCGGGCAATCGGCGCTTCCTCGGCCCGCGGCTCCTCGGCGGCCGGCTCCGGCGCCCGCTCGGGTTCCGAGGGCTGCTCGGATGCAGGGGATGCAGGGGGTTCCCGAGGCTCCGGGGGCTGCGGGGGCTGCGCAATGGGAGCGGCGGGCTCGGTGTCGGACGCGTCCTTCACCACTTCCGGCGTCGGGGCGGGCTTCGACGGCGGTCGGGCGACGGGCACGTCGGTCGCTTCCGCCTCACCCTCGCGGGCCGGCCGGGCAACAGGAGCCTGCTCGGCCTCCGCCTTCGCCTGCTCCGCCTCGCGGGCCCGTTCGGCCGCTTCCCGCTTCTCCTGCTTGTGTTGACGGCGTTTCTCGGCGCCCCGCTTCACGATCAACGCCGCGGCGCCGAAGAGCTGCTCCGCCGCGCCGGGCTGCAGCGCCCGCGCGTTCTCACGCTCGATGTCGTCGGGATAGACTTCCTCGACCAGCGGCGCGATCTCGTCCACGCGATCTCCCGCATGCACGAGCAATTTGAGATTGGTCATCCGGCCGAGGTAAGCGAGCTGCTCGACGCGATCCGAATTCAGCGGCTCGTCGAAATCCCACGCCAGGTTCACCGTCGCCCGCGCCCACGCCCGGGTCATTCGGCGGATTTCAAGGTAATCGGTGAGCTCGCTGATCAGTCGTTCCGCGGCCCCACGGTCGGTCACGGTGAAGCAATAGCGGTCAAACCACGCCGCATCGAGCACGAACTCAGGATCGACGGGCTGATCGGGGGCGGGCCAGGCGATCTTGGTCAGGGCGAGGATCGACCGATCACCAACGGCGATGCGCGGCAGACCGGCGGCTTGCCACGGATCGCGCGACCCACAGTAGATGAAGGTCTCGCCCTTCCGGACGGCCTGGTCGAGGTACCCGGCGATGAACTGCCGCCGCTCCGGCCGCACACAAACCGAGCGGGTCTTCGGGAACAGCGCGTCCAGCCAGCGTCCCGTGATGGGCACGGGCGTGATCGCCCCGTCGGTGCGGTTAAAGCGGAGCAGGTACTCGACGGCGACGAGCCCGACGCAGAGCCAGACGAACAGGCGGGTGAGCCAGAGATTGGCCCGGTCGTAGCGGTGGGCCTCGGCGAGGCGGTCGGGCGGCAAGGTGAATTCGTCTTCCTCCTCGGCCGCGGCTTCCTTTCCGTCGCTGATGCCCTCGATCCGCCGCGATTTGCCTTCCTCACGCTCCTCCTTGCCGCGATTCATGAACTCGTACCGGGGCTGCTGCTCGTCAGCGCCCTGCAGGGCGCGTTCATACTTGCTGAGCTGCTTGGACGACTCGACGCCGGCGAGGTCGAGACGGTCGGCCTGGGTGTCCTCGGCGAACTGCACGTCAGCCGCCGCGGCGCTGCGTCGGGAGACCATCCGCTGCATCCGCCGTTGCTCGGCATTCAAGGCCGCGGCCTGCGCGGCGCTGCGGTCCACGCGAATGGCATTCACCTGCCCGGAATTCACCATGGACGCGAAGAAGGCGAGCACGGCCAGGGCGAGCACCGCGGCCGGCCCGCGCTGCCGGTGGAAGGCGAACACGCCGAGCAGCAGGAGCCCGAGGAGAATCGCAAGCCAGGTGATCCAGCCGGTCCAGCCGGCGGCCTGGAGGAGCAGGAAGAGCACGAAGATCGGCAGAGCCGCGGCCGCGAAGCGTCCGAGCCGGCGACGCCGGCGGGCGAACACCCCCAGCACGACCACCGCGGCGAGCCAGAGCAGGACGGCCACGATCCCGGTTACGCCGAAGTATGTCCACAGGTTCCCGATCATTTGCGGTACTTCGCGGTCTCTTCGAGGTAGTGGGTGAAGGCGTAGTACACGATGTTAATACCGAGCTGGTAGGACGCCTTGGCCAGCGACGGACTCACACCGGAGTGCCCGTCCTTCCACGCATCGTTCACGTCGCCGGGATGGTAGTAGACGACCCATCGCCCCTTGACCTTCATCCCGAGGGGCTTGTAGCCGCCGTGGTGCCACAGCGGCGGCGGGCCGTTGGGGAACGCGTACGGCCGCAGGTGAATCTCATCGTCGTCCGCGATGGTCAGCAGGCGCTGGCCCGGCAGCACCGACTGGATGAACTGCCGGAAGTAGCGGTCGAAGCGACGCGAGCCGGCATCGGCGAAAAGCATCCCGCCGTCGAGCAGATACTCGCGGAGAATCTTGCGGTCGCGCTCGGAGACGCGGATGTTGCTGTTGCCGGTCATGTAGACAAACGGCGGGGCGTAGCCCTTGTCGTACTTGGCGAGCAGACGGATGGCGTGACTCTCCGGGCGTTTGGCGACCTTGAAGCCGGTCGCGTCGTGGAACTCATCGAGAAAGTTCACGTCGGCGTTGCCAAGGGCTTCGGTCATGCCGTCGTCCCAGTCGCCGCCGCGGTATTCGAGGCGGACGAACCGGACCACGGCGCCTTCCATGCCTTCCGGCCAGCCGCCCTCGCCGGGCCCGCCCTGGCCCATCTTGCCGTGCACCGCCTCGGTGTCGGCCGCGTAGGTGAGCTGCGTGTCCTCGTCGACCTGCTCCAGGATCTTCGACTCATCCAGGTCGGGGATGTGGATGTAGATCGCGGAGTTCGGGTTGAGCACGTACTTCTTCTTTTTCTTCTTCTTGGGCTTGACGATCTTCACCAGGGTGACGACGGGCTCGCCGCTGCCCTTGGGGATGAGGTAGGGATCGACGCAGCCGATATAGGCCACGAGGAACGGCAGCACCCCGATCACGAGGACGTGGGCCAGGGCGCTCGACGCCCAGCTCTTGCGGTAGCGGCTGTCGCGGCCCCAGGTCCGCACGTTCTCCAGCAGGTAATCGCCGGGGGCCGGACGGTCGCTGTCCTCGCCGGTGTACCAGTTGATGACCTGCCGTCGCCAGGAAAGCACGTGCAGCAGCAGCACGATGAAGCCGAGCAGGGCCACGTGCCAGAGCAGCGAAAAGCGCATCTGGACGGTTTCGATGGGCCCCGGGGCGGTGCCGCCGATCTGGACCTCTTCGCTGTAGAGCACGCCGGTCGCCCGGTAGGCGATCCACGCATAGAGCAGCAGCACGAGGTAGACGAGCAGGTAGCCCTTGCGGAGGAGCTTGAGCGTGAGCCGGGTGCGGACAATGCCCGCCAGCCCGGCCGCCGCGAGCCCCGCGCACGAGATGCCGAGCACCCACGCGAAGACGTACACCAGCGACACGATGCCCTCGCTGCGGAACGGCTCCACCGCGGCGGGGTGCCAGTCGAGGTACTCCTCCAGCATGAGCGGGAGATTGATCGCCGACAGGCCGGCGAGAATGCCCAGCAACGCCAGGGGCGCGCTGAGGATCAGGTGATGAAATTTCCGGGGCGCCAGTTGCATTCAGTTACAACGCCTGATGCTGGGTGTATCCGGGTCGCACGCGGTCTTCGCCGGGGTCAGAACGGGTTCGTCTCGTCGACCGAGATGCCCAGGTCGTCCGGCTTGTCAGGAATTTCTTCGGGCGAGGCGGTCTCGGTGATCCGCTGGCCAACGGGGGTATCGCGGATGTCTTCGGGCAGTTCGTCGCCGGTGGCGGTCTCGGTCTCGCCTTCTTCGCCCGTCGCTTCGCCTTCGCCCTCAGCCGCGCCGTCGCCGGGCTCGTCCTCGGGGACGGTGGCCATCTGGTCTTCGAGCGTCTCGCCCACGTCGGATTCCGCGGCTGCTTCGGGGACCTTTTCTTCCTGGGCGGCGGCCTGGGCCTCGGCCCACCCCGGATCGATCATCCCGTGGATCGTGTCCACGGACGTGACCCCGAAGATCACCAGGTGCAGCACCACCGCGATGCCGAAGCCCCAGACCACGCGGGAGAGGTTCGTGAAGCCCATGACCAGATCGTCGGGAACGACGCGTTCGGTTTGCTGAGTTTCCGCCATGATCGTGCTCCTCATTGCGGGCGGATCGTGTGATTCAGGTTAATGCGGCGGGCGGGGCTACGGTTCGCCGCCGACCTGCTCGCCGACCGCGGCGACGATCCCGCCGCCGCCGACAATCGCTTCGAGCACCGGCTCGAAGACTTCCTTGGGAATATTCCGGTCGCAGCGGAACACGACGCGCCGCTGCTGCTCGGTCGGCTCTTCGGGGATCAGGGCCGAGATCGCGTACTCCACCGCCTCGGCGTCGCCGACCTCTTCGCCCCGCACGTAAATCAGCCCCTCTTCGTCAATCGTCACCCGCAGCAGCGTGTCCTCGACGTCGTCGATGTCCATCGACACCGGGGGCGTGAGCTGGATGCCGGCATCGCGGATCGGCGTGGCCGCGAGAATGAAGAAGATGATCAGCAGGAACGCAATGTCCCCCATCGAGGCCAAGGGCACCCTGATCTCATCGCCGCGTTTTCGACGTCGCCTGCGTGGCATGACGTTGGCTCGTTATTCCTCTTCCACCGTGATGATGCCGACCATGCCCCCCGCCTTGCTGATCGCCGCCATCACGTCGTAGTAAAGCTGGTACGGCACCGTGCCCGTCGCTTCGAGCAGCACGACCTTGTCTTCGCCTTCCGCCTCGTCGAGGTTCAGCCCGAACAGCTTCCGCCGAAGGTTCCGCAGCGAGATCTTCGCGTCGTTGAACAGCAACTGCGTGTCCTGAATCTGGATCGTGGGCGTGGTCTCCTGCTGCTCGGTCTGCTCGGACTTCTCGCCCGAGGGGATGTCGGTGGTGAAGCCCTGCAACTGGATCAGCGACGTGGCCACGAAGAAGAAGATGATCAGCAGGAACGCGATATCCGCGAACGATCCAGTGGGGATGTCCGCTTCCTGGTGGCCGCGGCGCTGCCGGGATTTTTCGCGTTCACGTGACATTGGCTCTCGCGTTCGTCCAGTGCATGGGTCGGCGGCGGATCACTCGGCACCTTCGCCGGCGGCGCGACTCATGACCACGTCCAACACGTCCGCACGGGCTTCCTCGATCTCGAGTTCGACCGACTCGGCCTGGCCCATGAACAGGTTGTAGGGAATGACCGCGATGACGGCGATGATCAGGCCGGTCGCGGTGGTGATCAGGGCCTCGGCGATGCCTTCCCCCGCCGCCTGCATCCCGCCGGTCTCGCTGATCGACTGGAACGAGGCGATCATGCCGGTGACAGTGCCCGTCATGCCAAGCAACGGCGCGACGTTGCCGATCGTGCTGAGCACGCGGAAGCGCTTCTCCACCGCGCTCATTGCGTGGAGCGTGTAATCTTCCATGGCCTCTTCCATAATGCCCTTGATGGCGCCGCTGCCGCCGATGGTCTCGTGCCGTTGGAATGCCTGCAGGCCGGAAAGCAGCACGGCGGAGACCGGCCCCGGGGTGTTGGCGCAGAGGTGGGCGGCGCCGGACACGTCGCCGTCGCGCAGCTTCTCGATCACCCGGGCGCGAAGGGAGCGGGTGTCGATCTGGTTGTGCTGGTAGAACGCCCAAGCGCGGTCGATGACCACGGCGATGGCCAGCACGCTGCAGATGATCAGCGGCCACATCATGTATCCGCCGTCAAGAAAGATCTGGAGCATGGGGAGTTTCCTCGTCTTCAAAAACCTGGGCCAGGACCTGGTACGCCTCGCGGGGCGGCAGGCCGAGCGGTTCGATGTCCCGATGTCCGGCCGGTGCGAGCAGAAGCTGCCCGGTCACGGGGTTGTAGACGGATTCGTGGAGTTCACTCGCCGGGAGTCGCACGTCATACGGGCGGGGCCCGGCGGCGAGGAGGAGGATTTCGCCATCGAGGCAGGCGAGCCAGACGCGGGCCGACCCGAGCCAACTGCCCACGTCCACGCGGGTGGTGGTCTTGAGCAGCAGGTAGACCGGCCGATCGCCAAAGACCTCGGTCGCGAGCCGCTCCACGCGGGCCGGCAACCGGGCCGACCATTCATCCCGGGGCATGGGCTCGTTGACGGCCGGGGGCAGGCCGGTCGGGCGGGTTGTCTTCACGCTCTCGCTCATACACCTCTGCGCTGGGCCGCACGTCCGTGTCGCGAACGGCCGAGGAATCGGCGGCGGTCATGCGGCCGGTCGCGGCGGCGGTGCGGGTCAGTGTGCGGCAGGGGCGGCCGGGCGGCCGCCCCCGCCGATGCACCATCGTGATGTCATAGCGACCTTCGCCGCCCCGTCAATACCCGCCGGCCGCGGCC
>CAYFQS010000232.1:0-6289 GCA_964345245.1 uncultured Planctomycetaceae bacterium
AGCGGATGATCTCCTGCTTCTCGGATTCGCTGAGCTGAAGCGACGCCCCCCGCGCGGCGGGCTGGGCGCTGGTCGCGTCCCCCTTACTGCCGTTGGACGACTTGCCGTGCTTGTTCTTTGTCTTCTTGGCCATGCGATCCCCGTTTTGCCTCTGGTGAAGTATCTAGAATAACCGCCCTCCGATCCACGGTACAGGCAGCGGAGTGTCGCATCGCCGCCCTGGATAACGTCGGATCAGTCGTCCGTCGGCTTCGCGGACATGAAGCCCCGGACACCCACGCCGACGAGCAGGTGATCAACCTCCGCCGGGGCTTGCCTCTTCGCGGCGGGGTTGGGAGAGTATGCGCGTGCAACGCCGCCGCCTTTGTCCGAGCACCGGGAACCGCCGCCATGTCTGAATCGACTGAACCGTTTGACGCTCAGCAGATCATCCGGCACTTTCATCGCGACCGTTACGCGGCGCTCTCGAAGATCGAGATCGAGCACGTGGAGCCCGGCCGGGCCCGGGTGCGGATGGATGCGGGCGAGGCGCATCTCAATTCACTGGACATGCTGCACGGCGGGGCGATCTTCACGCTGGGCGACCTGGCGTTCGCGGCGGCGTCGAACGCCGGCGGGCGGGCCGCCGTCGCCGTCCACGTCGACATCGATTTCCACCGCCCCGGCCGGGCCGGCGTCTACTACGCCGAGGCGACCGAGACCCACACCACCAACCGCCTCGCCCACTACGCGGTGAAAATCACCGATGAAAGCGGCACGTTGATCGCGAGTTTCCACGGCATCGCGTATCGGCTGAGCATGTCGTTGAAGGAAGCGATCATGGGGGGAAATTCACCATCCGAAACCCGAGATCCGAGTGAAACCTCCATGCACAAATGACCCGGTAACACCCGGTCGCTGCCTTGTATCATGGGGCCCTGCAGGCATTGTGGCTTGATTCGGATTTTGAGTTTCGGGTTTCAAGTTGTGGGTTTTGGGTTTCCCGCGTCCCGATTCTGCGGCGCGCTGGTGTCCCGCCCGCAGAATCCGCTTATCCTTTAGACATGCTCACGCGATGCCTCACGGTCGTCTGTCTGCTCTTCGCCGCGTCGACTCCACCGAAGCCGGACATCGGGCCGGTGTTCGAGCAGGTGTTTCCGACGCTCGACGACGCGGTGGACCGGATCGACCGCCACGACGAGTTGCCCGACAGCGCCTACCTCGGCGAAGACAAGGGCGACAACACCGCGGCGATCAACAAGCTGCTCGACGCCGCGATCGCCGCGCTCGACACCGGGCCGGTCACGCGGACGCGTTGGCGAATCCGCGAGCTCGAGAAACAGATTCAGCAGGCCCACGCCCGCGTGGCCGACTATCAGCGCAAGAAGGTCTCCGCCCCGGCCACCGACACGCTCGGCCTGATCGACAAAGCCAACCCCTTCCTCACCACGAAGGAAGGTTACGGGGAGTTGATCGAGGCCGAACGCGAGAACATCCAGGCCTGGCGGAAGGACGTGGCGAAGCTCAAGAAGGACTTCCGCGAGCGACTGGAGACGATCGGGCTGCGACTTGAAGAGGACGCGGTCGACGCCCTGCTCGCGTCGGTCACCGGCGACGACGTGCTCACGCTGGCCGTGGTCTTCGACCACGTCAAGCAGATCACGAAGCAGCTCCAGCAGCTCACCGAAGAGTCCGGCGAGGCGCTCGATGCCGCGCGGCGGTACTACGGGATGTACGTGGTGCTGGTGAGGATTCTCGACCGGGTGCAGACGCAGTTCGTCCGGGAGATTCGCGAGCAGTACATTCCGCAGCTCGAGCAGTTCGCCGAGCAGGCGGCGCGGAACATCGAGCGGGCGGAGAAGCTGATCGAAGCCGACGCCGGCGACGCCGCGGTGCTGCGCTCGAACATCGAAGCCAACCGCCTCACCGCCCGCACCGCCGAACTTTACCAGGGCTACCTCAAGCAGCAGGCCCGCATGGTCGAGCGGGAGAACGAGCAGGTCGCCCGCAATCTCGCCACCGCGATCAACACGTACCAGACGGTGAAACTGTCGAGCGACGTGGCGGCGATGATCCGCACGGGGCGGGAGAGTTTCGAGACGCTGATGAAACTGCGCCTGCCATACCTGCGCGAGTTCCAGAACGACGTGATCCGCCGGGAATTCGAGCGGATGACCCGCGAACTGCGCCGGGCGGATTGACACATAGCCGCAACCGGTGGTTGCGCCGCCAATGGTCATTCACGTCGGCCGGTTCGCGATGGCGTCCACCGGTGCGGGAACGTCGGAGCGGGATGGCGGTTCGTGTTGCGTCGCCGTGCGACCCGCCGCGCAACCACCGGTTGCGGCTTTTTGTTAATGAAAATCCCGGCTGCGGGCGGTGAGGGTCGCGGCCTCGCCGGTCAGGTCGACGGCCCGTCGGACCATCACGTGCACCACCCGGCCGCGGCGTTCGACCGTGCCCTGGGCGAGCAGGACGGTGCTGTGGCGTGCGGCCTTGCGGAACTGCTCGAACACCTTCGGCCGAAAGATCAGGTTCGCAATCCCCGTCTCATCCTCGATGGTCATGAACACCACGCCGCCGGCCGATCCCGGGCGCTGGCGCACGAGAGCGATCCCGGCCACGCGGATCGGCGAGCCGTGGGGCCAGCGGGTTTCGTCGCCCAACTCGTGATTGGGCGTCGCGCCCATCGCGTCGAGCTTCCGCCGCAGGAACGAGATCGGATGCGCCTTCAGCGACATGCCCAGGGTCTGGTAATCGTGCACGACCTGGCGTGAAACCGGCACGGGCGGCAGGTGGACGGCGGGTTCCTCCGGGGGCTTGGCGGGGGCGTCGCGTTCGGCGGGCTCGAACAGCGGGGCGCCGATGTCCTTGAGCCGGCGAACCTGCCACAGCGCCTGCCGGCGGTCGAGGTCCATCGAGTTGAAGGCGTCGGCCCTGGCCAGGGCCTTCATGGCCGCGGCCCGGACGCCGCTGATTCGCCACAATCGCTCGAGGTCGCGGAACGGCCCGTGCGCCGCCACGGCCGCGGCGAGCGCGTCGGCCTCCGCCCGCCGCATGCCCTGGATCAGTCGCATCCCCAGCCGCAGCGCCGGCCCGGGGTCGTGATGGGCGTTATCCGGGGGCGGCGGCTCGAGCGTGCAGTCCCACGTGCTGTGGTTGACGTCGACGGGGCGGACGGTCACGCCGTGCTCCTTCGCGTCGCGCACGAGCTGAGCCGGGGCGTAGAAGCCCATCGGCTGGCTGTTGATCAGGGCGGCGGCGAAGGCGGCGGGGTGATAACGCTTCATCCACGCCGAGGCGTACACGATCAGGGCGAAGCTTGCGGCATGCGATTCGGGAAAGCCGTACTCGCTGAAGCCCTTGATCTGTTCGAAGCATTGCTCGGCAAACGCGCGGCAGTAGCCGCGGGCGATCATGCCGTCGACGATCTTCCGCCCGAACTCGAAGATGACTTTCTGCTTGCTCTTCCACGCGGCGATCGCCCGGCGGAGATCGTCGGCCTCGCCGGGCGTGAATCCGGCGCACTCGATGGCGAGCTGCATCGCCTGTTCCTGGAACAGCGGGATACCGAGCGTTTTGCCGAGCACGCGTCGCACGGTGTCATCGGGGTAGTCGGCCGGCTCCTCGCCGCCGCGCCGCCGCAGGTAGGGATGAACCATGTGGCCGACGATCGGCCCGGGGCGCACGATGGCGATTTCGATCACCAGGTCGTAATAGCAGCGCGGCCGCAACCGCGGCAACATCGACATCTGCGCCCGCGATTCGATCTGGAACACGCCGACGGTATCGGCCTCGCAGATCATGTCGTAGACGGCAGGGTCCTCCGGCGGGAGATGGGCAAGGCAAAGAGACGGAGAGACGAAGAGACGAAGAGACGAAGTGGCGGAGGCGGAGGGATGTGGGGGAGCCGGGGGGGTTACTCGAGACTGCGGATCAGGCCTTGAAGTACTCGATCCACTTCCTGGATGAGCGACTGGATTGTAGGATCCGCCGGGATCATGGCTTCCATGTTGGTCGCCAGTTCGTACTGAGTGTCCAATTCGGCCAATGATCCCCGGGCCACGCGAAGAAAGCGGAGATAGTCGGTCTTGCTCTGACGCGCATAGCCCTCGGCGATATTGGAAGGAACCGATACCGCGGCCCGACGCATCTGATTGGTCAGGCCGAATCGTTCCTCGCCAGGCATTCGCCGAGTGTGTTGATAGATGCGATGAGCCAGTTCCATGCTCTTCTGCCAGGCGATCAAGTCGCGGAAAGTGCGAATCGCTGTCATACCCGGTCCTTTCCAAACTCCCACGAGTCCCTGTTGCCTTTTCCCCCCTTCGTGCCTCCGTGCCTTCGTGCCTTCGTGCCTCTATCTTCCCCTCCACATACGCCCTCAACAACCCAAACCCCTTACTCAAACACGTCAGCATGCCGAGTCCGAGACAATCCACCTTCAACATTCCCATCGCTTCAATATCGTCCTTGTCCCATTCGATGACGGTGCGGTCGGGCATGGCGGCGTTTTCGATCGGGACCATCTCGCACAGCGGCGTGCGGGCGATCACGAAGCCGCCCACGTGCTGCGAGAGGTGGCGCGGGAAGCCGAGCAGCTCGTGGACGAGGCGGATCATGTGCCGGACGGTCGGGTCGTCGGCCTTCAGGCCGGTCTCCCGCAGGGCGTCGGGCGACATCGCCGCCTTGTCCCACCAGTCCATCTGCTTGGCCAGGCGATCCACGCAATCGAGCGACAGCCCGAGCGCCTTGCCCACCTCGCGGATCGCGCTGCGATGGCGATAGGTGATCACCTCGGCGGTGAGGGAGGCCCGGTCGCGGCCGTACCTGCCGTAGAGATACTGGATCACCTCCTCCCGCCGCTCGTGCTCGAAGTCGATGTCGATATCCGGCGGCTCGTTGCGCTCGCGACTGACGAACCGCTCGAAGAGCACGTCGATGCGGTCGGGGTCGACCGCGGTCACGCCGAGGCAGTAGCACACCGCCGAGTTCGCCGCCGCGCCCCGGCCCTGGCAGAGAATTCCCCGGGACCGGGCGAAGACCCCCAGGTCGTGCACGGTCAGAAAATAGGGCGCGTAGTTCAGCTCCTCGATGAGCGTGAACTCGTGTTCGATCTGCCGGCGAACCTTGTCCGGCAGCCCGTCGGGATAGCGGTCGTAAGCCCCCGCCCAGGTAAGGGCGGCGAGGTGCCGCATGGGCGTCACGCCGCGGGGCGTGGTTTCGTCCGGGTATTCATAGCGAATCTCGTCGAGCGAGAACCCCGCCGCCCGCTCGGCGATCTGCGTGGTGCGGGCGAGGGCTTCGGGATAGTCGGCGAAGAGCCGGGCCATCTCGTCCGGCGATTTCAGATGCCGCTCGGCGTTGGGCAGTCGGCGGAGGCCGAGCTCGTCGATCGTGCAGCCGTGGTGAACGCACGCCAGCACGTCCTGCAGCATCCGCCGATCGGGATGGTGATAGTGCGCGTCGTTGGTCGCCACGAGCGGCACGGCGACGTGGTCGGCGAGGTCGGCGAGGCGACGCAGCCGCCTCGCGTCGTCCCCGGCGTAGAGACACGACGCGGCGAGGGAGAGGCGGTCATCGTCGAACGCCCCGCGCAGACCGCGGAGCACTTCGACGAATGGTTCGTCGATCGCCTCGGGCGGTTCGACCGCGGCGAGCAGGCCTTCGTGGTGTTCGATCACGTCGTGCAGGTCGAGTCGGCACTCGCCCTTCGCCGCCCGCCGCTTGCCCGTGGTAAGCAGGCGGCAGAGTCGGCCGTACGAGTCGCGGTCCGTCGCATAGAGCAGCAGCGACAGTCCCGCGGGCTCATCGAGTCGCAGCCGGCTGCCGACGACCAGCGGCAGCCCGGCCGCCTTCGCCGCCACGTGGGCCCGGACGATCCCGGCGAGCGAATTGACGTCGGTGATCGCAATGGCGCAATGGTCGAGGTCCGCGGCCTGCTTGACGAGTTCGTCGGCGTGACTCGCGCCGGTGAGGAAGGAGAAGTTGCTGCGGGCGGTGAGTTCGGCGTAGCCCGATCTTCGCCACGCACCTCGGCGCGAAGAGGCAAGTCCCTTCGTGCGCTGCCACGGGTGCGGACGCGATTTGTCGGGGGTTTCGGGCATCGTCTCTCATGGCGAGTCAAGTCGCCACGCCGGGCTTTACGTCCAGATTCCGTGGGCGAACCATTCGCCGGTGGCGTGCTCGCGGTAAATCCAGAGCCAGCGGCCTCGGTCGTCGCCGACCTGGAAGTAATCCCGCTCGTGGTCGCCGGCGTCGGGTCGCCACCATTCGGCGGCGAGTCGGCGAGGCCCGCGGGCCCGCAGCACCC
>CAYFQS010000233.1:0-6239 GCA_964345245.1 uncultured Planctomycetaceae bacterium
GGTCGCGATCAGCGGTCGCTCGGTGGTCCGCCTCCGCGGCGGCGAATCGACGCGCCTCATCGCGGAAGCCGACGCCACGCCGCGCGGCGTGGCCGTCGACGACACCGGTCGGCTCTATGTCACCCGCGGCGGCGCCGCGCAGGACGTGGCCGTGTACAGCCGCGACGGCGAGTTGCTCGAAACCATTGGCAAGCCCGGCGGTCGGCCACGCGTCGGCGTCTACGACGCGACCGGTCTGCTTGAGCCGGCCGGCTGCGCGATCGACCGCCGCGGCCGGCTCTGGGTCGCCGAGAACATCGACTCGCCCAAACGCGTCAGCGTGTGGGA
The DNA here is from genome assembly GCA_964345245.1 of uncultured Planctomycetaceae bacterium. Classification (GTDB taxonomy): domain Bacteria; phylum Planctomycetota; class Phycisphaerae; order Phycisphaerales; family Zrk34; genus CAYFQS01. The sequence goes on from CAYFQS010000233.1 coordinate 328, forward strand.
CCTCGACAGCGGCGAGCTGACCGCCGAGTACTTCGGCGCCAGCGCGTATTCGCCCGGCGTGAGCATGGACCCCAACCATCCCGATGAGGTTTATTGCCACAACGTCCTGTGGAAGATCGACCTCGACACCGGCGCAAAGCGGCCGCACAGCACGCTCTGGCGGGCGAGCGGGCCCAACACGCCCCCCGGCCCGGGGCCCGGGTTCAAGTCCGCCTTCCGGGTGTTCACCGCGGACAACGGCCAGCAGTACGGGACGGCCCGTGGGACGCTCTACCGCCGGGCCGGAGACATCTTCGAGCCGATCGTCTCCCTGTTCGCCCCTGGGCGCTACCCCGTGACCCGCGACGATGAGCGGTTCCGCAACGAGCGGGGACGGCACATCGACTCGGTCGCGTGGGTCGACCGCGATGGGGACCAGGTGATCGACCCCGACGAGGTGACGGCCACGGCCCCGGTGGGCAAGCGCGGCGTCGGGTTCGACTGGGTGGACGCCGAGCTGAACCTCTACCGGGGCAAGTCGGGGCGGTACGGGCGCGACCCGGGGCACGTCTGGCAGGCCGAGGGCGTCAGCGACGATGGCTTGCCCCGCTACGCCTTCGAGCGGGCCCCGCAACCTCTGCCGTTCAACGCCCGCAACAGCTTCGGACCCGTCTGGGTCGATCCGCATGACGGTAGCGTTTACCAGAACGATCACGCTGAGGACCGCTCCGACGTGGCTCTGGCCCGCTGGTCGCCCGACGGCGAGCGACTCTGGGGCATCCCCGGCACGCTGGGCTGGAAGCACACGCTCACCATGCCCCGCCCCGGCGCCGGCGACCTGTACGGCCTGACCATGCCCCTGGGCACGGCCGGCGACTACACCGGCGCAGCCATGTACTACAGCGGCTACCACCTGCTCACCCGCGACGGCCAGTACGTCAGCCTCCTCATGGACCCGCCCGCCAGCAAGGGCCTCGGCCCCGACCGCGCCCTGGTCGAGCTGTTCACCGGCGAACTTGTCAAGCTCACCGACTCCGGGCGATACCTCCTGCTCACCGGCGATCAGGACGGCCGGATCATGGAGGTGCGCGGCCTCGACACCGTGAGGAAACTTCCCGGCGGGGCGTGGGAGATGACCCCCGAGATGGCCCAGCGCGTCGCCGATGAGCAGCGGGGGTTCGCGGCGCAGCAAAACCGCGCCCAGCCGCTGGTCGTCCATCGCGGCAAGGCCCAACTCGAACGCCCCGATCCGATCCGCCTCAAGACTGAGGACAGCTCGGTCGCCGTGGTCCGTGTGGCCCGCGATGCTCAGCACCTGTATCTGCGGTACGACGTCGAAGCGATCGCCGAACTGACCAACAGCATCAGCGACCCGCAGACGATCTTCCTCGGGGGCAACTGCATCGACCTGCAGGTCGCCGCCGATCCAAACGCCCCCGCCGACCGCACCGAGCCGGCGCCGGGCGACCAACGGCTGCTGGTGACCCGTCAGAACGGCCAGACGCTCGCCGTGCTCTACACCCCCAACGTGGCCGCCGCCGTGGACGAGCCGATCGTCTTCGATTCACCGGTCGATCGCGAGACTTTCGAACGCATCACGGTGATTGATGACGTGACGCTCGACTACGAGAAGACCGACACGGGTTTCACCGCCACGGTCACCGTCCCGCTCGACGCGCTCGGGCTCGACCTGTACGCCGGGCAGGGCTTGAAGATGGACGCGGGTTACATCTTCGGCGACGAAACCGGCCGCAACGCGCTGCAGCGGGTGTACTGGGCCAACAACAGCTTCGAGGCCAACGTGGTCAACGACCTGCCCGACGAGAGCCGGCTGAACCCCGAGCATTGGGGCGTGGCGATCGTCGAGTGATCCCCCGGACCACGCCGCGGCAAGCGATTCGCGTCGAACATCGTTTTACCAACACAGGGAGTTTCGAATGTCTTTTGGCATATGCATCATCGGTTGCGGGGACATGGGCCGCGCCCACGCCAAGGCGTGGGACGCGCACGACGGCGTGACGATCGTCAGCGTGTTCGACCCCGTGCCCGAAGCGCGCGAAGCGCTGGCGAACGAATACGGCGCCACGGCTTGCGACGACCCCGGCGAAGCGATGGCCGACCGGGGCGTCGACGCGGTGTCGATCTGCACGCCGGCGAACCATCACCGTGCGGTCGCCTGCCGGGCCGCGGAACTCGGACGGCACGTCCTCTGCGAGAAGCCTTTGGCGACCACGGCCGACGACTGCGACGCGATGGTCGAGGCGGCGGAGCGTGGCGACGTGCGGCTCTGCGTCGGCCATCAATACCGCGACTGGTCTCGCAACCGCCGGGTCCGCGAGGCGATCGCCGCGGGCGAGTTCGGCTCACCGCTGATGGCCCGATACACCGTCGTGATCGAGGTCCGCAAGAAGCTGGCCATGCACCGCCGGTCGCAGAACATGGGCCCCGTCATGGACATGGCCGGTCACTACACCGACCTCATGCGATGCTTCACCGGCAGCGAGCCGACCGAGGTCTTCGCCAGCGGTGCCGTATTCGGCCGCGACCACCCCCGCCTCGCCGAGGTTCCGCGTGATGACCTTGCCATCGACGCCGCCCACCTGCAGGTCCGCTTCACCGGCGGACACGTGCTGACTCAGGAACTGATCTGGGGGATGCCCGACGGTTTCCCCGGCTTCGGCGAGGAGTCGGTCATCGGCCCGAAAGCTTCGTTCCGCGGCAACCACGACGGCGCGACGCTGACCTTCGGCCCCAACCACGTCGAACCGCTCGACGGCGGCCGCACCGGCCCCGAGCCGCGTGTCGCCGACCTGCTCGACGCCGTCCGCACCGGCAAGGGGCCGGCGGTGTCGGGGCACGACGGCCGCGTCGCCGCACTGGTCTCCATCGCCGCGCTCGAATCCATCGAGACCGGCCGCGCCGTCGAAGTCCCCGCCACTGCCACCGCCTGATCCATCGCTCGCTCGCCTCACCCGGCGCGCCGCCGCGCCAGGCTTTGGACCCACGACCCGCCATGCCATTCAACCACCAAGTCGCCTACCTGCCCGAGCCGCGCCCCGACGTCGTGACCGATGACTGGCTCGCGTGGCTCAAAGACCTCGGCTACACCGGCATCTACCTTGAGCCTGACCCCGCCGGCCCGCGGCGCTCGGGCAACAGCTCGCAGTTCCGCACGCTGTACCGCCTGATCTCGCTCTACGACCTGGCGTGGGGGCACGAGCGGCGGCGGCTGCGCGACTGGATCGCTCACTGCTGCGACCGCTGCCACGCCCACGGGCTCAAGACGTATCTTGCGCTGTGGGAGCCGCGGCTGCCGGTCGAGGCGTGGGGCCTGATCCCCAACGAATGGCACGGCCGCGGCGGCTTCGACCGCGAGCCGTGGAACGTCACCGGCTGGTGCCTTTCGCAGCCCGACGCTGCCGCGGCGTTCCGCGAGATGGCGACCGAGGCGTTCCGCGCCGTCCCCGACGTCGACGGCTTGAAGATCGGGGCGCACGACAACGACGCGCACCTGTGCAACCCCGAGCAGTGTGAGCGATGCGCCGGGAAGACGAAGCCGCGGATGCTACGCCGGCTCTTCGAGCTGTTGGTGGACGCGATCGGCGAGGGCGGGCTGGACCGCGCGGGGTTCGAGTATGTGCTCTACACGTGGTGGTGGCCCGAGGAGGCGGTCGACGGCGTGGCCGAGCTGCTGCCCGATCGCGACGTGACCGTGCTCGGCCGCAGCACGCAGGGCACGACGCAGTACTGGCGGGGCGAAAAGCTCGGGGAGGTGAAGGACCTGGCGCTGGGCGTCGACGGCATCGGCCCGCGGTTCCGGCGCGAGATCGAGTCGGCCAAGCGGCGCGGCTGGAAGATGGCGGACATGACCGGCTTCGGGCACACCATCGAGTACTTCTGGCTGCCCTACACTCCGGCGCCCGACCGCGTGGCGAAGCGCATGGCCGCGCTGCGCGATCTCGGCAGCTCGGGCTGGTTCGACTTCGACTGCGGCGGCGTCTATCCGGGGATCAACACCGAGATCATCCGCGAGCAGTTCGAAGACCACGACGCGGCGCCGGAGGCATGGATCGACCGTGCGCTGGACCGGCTGTACAAGCCGGACGAGCAGGACGCGGCCCGCGCCGCGTACGACGCCGCCGACGCGGCGCTGCGGAGCCGGCCGGTGGCGTTCGACGCTGAAGACGTGCGGTCGCTGTCGGGCCGCATGGTGATCGAGTGCGTGCCGATGCTGCCGTTCGATCCCGACGACTTTCGCGGGCATGACCACGGCCACCGCATCGCGTGGTCCGGCCCGGCGAACTTTGTCACGCCCGTCGCAGCGGCGAAGCTTCTGGAGATGTTCACGGCGTGCCTGTCGCACTGGGAGCGTGCCGAGGCGGCATTCGAGCCGCTGACGGGTCGCGGCGCGTGGGCCGAGTCGATCCTGCCGTGGGAAAAGCGCGTGGTGCTGGCGCATCGTCTCTGCACCGCGAGCGTGATGCGGTACCTCAAGATGGGCGCGAACCGCCTGGCCCGTGCCGCCGGCGAGCTGGACGCGCGGGCCGAGCGCGACCGCCTCGTGCCGCTGCTCGAAGCGGAGCAGGCGGACGCACAGCGGTTCGCCGAGATGTGGCGGGCAGACCGTCGGTTGCTGATGAACGTCAACATCCGCATCCACGAGTTCATCCAGATGTGCCGGCCTTGGCTCGAGATCAACCTCGATGATCCGTTCGAGACGAAGCTGGCCCATTTGCAGACCATGCTCGATCGCTGCCGCGATGACACGTGGGTCGATGCGATGCCTGTGCTGCGAGGAGCGGACGCGTGATCGGCTTTCTTTTGAAGCATGGAGGCGTGAGGTGACCGAGCGTTACACCGAGCCAAGCCGGGACTTGCCGGTGGTCGAGTCGGCGGACGTGGTGGTTTGCGGCGGCGTACCGGCGGGCGTTGCCGCGGCGATCGCCGCCGAAACGGACCGCCCGCCGCATGAGGTACCCTTCGACGAGGTCCGCCGCGGCATCCTCGATCTCGGCCCGACCCAGAGGCGCGACGCGGACGCCGCATCGCCGTCGGCTGTGCCTCGTTGACAATCCCCCTCGATCGGAGCTTCACCATGAACGACGACCGCCCCAACCTCGTCCTGATCATGACCGACCAGCAACGGTGGGACTACGTCGGCTACGCCGGCGGGCCGTGCGACACGCCGAACCTCGATCGCCTCGCGGCGCGGAGCGTGCGGTTCGAGCACTGCTACACGCCGTCCCCGATCTGCGTCCCCGCCCGGATCGCCCTGGCGACGGGGCAGCACCCGAGCCGGGTCGCGCCGCACGCCAACGCGACGTGCCTGCCACGGGAGGACCCGACCTATTACCAGCGATTGCGGGACCATGGGTACCGCGTGGGCTGCGTCGGCAAGCTGGACCTCGCCAAGCCGCTGGGCGGCCCGGGGCTGGACGGTCAGCCGCCGCGGGCGTTTTCCTGGGGCTTCACGCATCCGCTTGAAATCGAAGGGAAATGGGCCGGTGCGCAGCGTGAGCCCTTCGGTCCATACACGCGTGCCGTGGCGGCGCGGGGGTGCCTCGACGCGTTCGCCGACGACTACCGCAACCGGAGCCGTAAGCCCTTCCCCGAGGCGTCGTACCCCTCGGCTCTGCCGGACGACTTGTTCGCCGACACGTGGATCGGGCGGCGCGCGGTCGACTGGCTCGATGGCATCGGCGACGACCTGCCGTGGCACCTGTTCGCAAGCTTTGTCGGGCCGCACGACCCGTTCGATCCGCCGGCGAAATTTCTCGAGCCGTACCTCGATCGCCCGATGCCGCCCGCCATCGACAGCGAACAGGACGAAGCGGGCAAGGCCCTGTTCTGCCAGGCGCAGCCGGCGAGTGATCTGGTGATCCGCGTCGGCGAGGTCCGCGACGCCGGTGACATCCGCCCGCAGCGCCTGCCCG
>CAYFQS010000234.1:0-1456 GCA_964345245.1 uncultured Planctomycetaceae bacterium
GCTCGGCCGACCGCGTGGCGGTGGTGCGGGCGTCCAGGCCGGTCGAGGCGCTGATCGCCCCGCCCACGCCGGACCTCAGCGCCGCCCGGCGGGAGGTGCGGGCGATGCAGCCGACCGCCGCGGCGAGCGACCTGCCCGCCGCCCTCCGGGCCGCCCTCACGATCCTCAAGGACGACGACGTGCCCGACACGCTGCGGCGGCACGTCATGCTGCTCAGCGATTTCTCCGCCGGAGCGACCGACGTGGACAACCCGTTGCCGCGTTCGCTCGCCGCGCTGGGCGAGCAGGCGAAGCTCACCGCGATCCGCCCGACACCCGCGGCGGCCAACGTGCAGATCGCATCGATCCGACCGGACCAGTCGGTCGTGCTCAGTGCTGACGACGGCGAGCCGACGATGGTCACGTGGCTCGTCACCTGCCGGCGATTCGGCGAGGTGAGCGAGCCGCTTCGGACGTCGGTGCAGTTGCGTGCGCCCGGGAGCAGCTCGATTTCCCAGCCGGTCAACTTCGCCGCTCACCAGCGCGAGGCGGTGGTGAGCGTGGCGATGCCGCTCGATGGTGAAGGTGAACTCGAAGCCACCGCCGCGTTGACCGGCGTGCCCGTCGGGCGCGATACGCTTCGGGTCGACAACGAACGCTTCGGGCTGGTCGACGTGCGTCGCCGGCTGAGCGTGATGATGGTGGACCGCCGCGATTCGCCGGTCATCGAAGACGGCCGCTATCCGCCCGCGCTGTGGCTGACCGCCGCGCTCGACCCTCGGGCCGAGACCATGCCCTGGCCCATCCGCGTGGCGCGGCTCGACCCGGCGAACGTGGAAACCGATCGGCTCAAGCAGGCCGCGGTGGTGTTTATTCTGCGGCCGGACCTGCTCGATGCCGCGGCGTGGAGCGACCTCGCGGCGTGGACGGAAACCGGCGGCATCGCCTGCGTCGTCGCGCCGCCCCATACCGAGGCCGGTCTCTGGCCCCGGCAACTCCTCGAGCAGTTCGACCTCGGCTGGTCGCTGGCCATGGAGCCGGTCGAACACGACCCGGCCCTGACCACGACCGCCCGCGAGGAGGCCGACGACCTTGGCCGGCTGCGGGCCGACCTGGAAGACCTGCTCCGCCCCGTGCGCTGGATGCGGACCGTGCCGATCGATCGCGAGAGCGTGGCCGGCCCGGCCCAGCCGTTGCTGCTCGGATCGAACGGTCAACCGCTGCTGTTGACCACGCCGGCGGGGCGCGGGCGGCTGGTCCTGTTCGCCGCGGCCTTCGACGAGGACTGGACGAACCTGATGACCAAGCCGCTGTTCGTGCCGCTCGTGCACGAGACGTTGCGGGCGTCGCTGGACGCGCTGGCCCCGCAGCGCGAACTCGCGCCGGGCGATCAGCCGCAACTCGGCGGGCCGTGGCTGTCCTCCGCTCGCCTGCGCGGTCCCGGCGACACCGAACTCCTGCTTGTGCGCTCGACGCC
>CAYFQS010000234.1:1466-6232 GCA_964345245.1 uncultured Planctomycetaceae bacterium
GAAGACGACGGGTCGACAGCCGACGCGGTGTCGCCGATTTCGCCGCTGACCGCGCCGGGCGTGTATCGCGGGGAGTCGGCGGCGCTGGTGGTGAACGTCGACGCCGACGCCGCCGACACCGGCGCCGTCGATCCCGAGGTGGTGGAGGCCTGGCTCACCGCGAGCGGGTCGTGGCGGGTCGTGGCGCCGGCCGATCTCAACGCGGCCGCGACCGCCGAGTCGGCCCGGGCGGACTTGAGCTGGCCGCTCCTGCTGGCGGTGCTCGTGCTGGCCGTGGTCGAATCACTGCTGTCGCGCCGGGCCTCGCATGCCTCGACCGCCGGCCGGGTCAGCGACGCGATGCATCTGAGGAGGGCGGCATGACGTTCATGCATGCCATGCTCGCCCAGGCCGGTGACACCGCCCCCGACGGTTCGTTCTGGGGCTGGCTGCTCGGGGCCGAGCGGATCGATCCGACCCACGCGGCGAGCGAACTCGGCTGGGGGCTTGGCGTTCCCGCGTGGGGTTGGGCGCTGATCGTCCTCGCCATCGCCGCTTTCTCCGTGATCGTCTACCGCCGACTGCTCGGCAATCGTCCCGCCCGAGTCGCCCTCGCCGTGACTCGCGGGCTGCTGCTGCTCTGGCTCGCCGCCCTGCTGTGCCAGCCGATGCTCGTGCTCAGTCGGGAACAGCTCGAACTCGACCACGTGCTCATGCTCGTGGACCGCAGCGCGTCGATGACCATCGAAGACGTGGCCACGCTCGGGGACGGCGAAGGAGACGTCGGCTTGGCGGACCGGCAATCGCGTGAGCAGCAGTGGCGCGGGCTGTTCGCCCGCCATGCCGCCGACTGGGCCGCGCTTGAAGATCGCCATCACGTGCAATGGTTCGGTTTTGATCGGCAGCTTGCCGCGCTCGCCTCGCCGGAGGCAACGACGCCGCCGGACGGCGAGCTCACCGCGATGCGGAGCGCGATCCACCGCGCCCTGCGTCGCGTCGCGGGCAAGCCGGTCAGCGCGGTGGTGGTGTTCAGCGACGGCCGATCCACCGAAAGCATCGACGCCGCCACCATCGACCGCGTCAATCGCCTCGGGGCGTCGGTGTTCACCGTCCCCCTCGGCGCGTCCGTGACGCCGACCGATCTCGCCGTGACCCGGATCGACTTCCCCGAGCTTGCCTTCACCGACGATAACGTGCCGATCCGCGCGTGGATCGGCGTTCAGGCCGGGCGCGAAGACATCGGCGAGCCGCGCGGGCTGCAGGTGCGCCTCGTCGACGAAGCGACGGGCGAGGCGCTGGACACGGCCGCGGTGAGGACGTGGGGCGAGCCGGTCACGCTCATGACCACCGCCGAGGCGACGGGAGTGCGGAACTGGCGCGTCGAGCTGGTCGGCGGGGAGGATGAGCTGATCGTGGAGAACAACCGCCGCACGCTTCAGATCGAGCTGGTCGACCGGCCGATCCGCGTGCTGTACGTCGACGGCTATCCGCGCTGGGAATACCGCTATCTCAAGAACACGCTGGCGCGGGAACAGAGCATCGAAAGCAGCATCATGCTGATCTCGGCCGACCGCACGTTCGCCCAGGAAGGCGACGTGCCGCTGCGCCGGTTACCCCGCGAAGCCGACGAGATCGCCGACTACGACGTGATCGTGATCGGCGACGTGCCGGCCGACTTCTTCTCGCCCGCCCAGCTCGAGTTGTTCCGCGATCACGTGGCGGTGACGGGCGCGGGGCTGATGTGGCTCGCCGGGGAGCGTGATACGCCCGGGTCGTACGCCTCGACCCTGCTCGCCGATCTGCTGCCGATGCGCCAGCCATCGGTGGTGGGGGCGCTGAGCCCGCCGCTGTCGATGCGGCCGACGTCGGCGGCCGAGGCCCTGGGCGTGCTGCAACTGCGACAGTTGGGCGGGGCGGACAGCGCGTCGCGCTGGCCCGACGAACTGCCGGACCTGCTCTGGGGCCAGGTGCTCGGCGAGCTGAAGCCCGCGGTCGAGCCCCTGGCCATCGCCGGCGGGGTCGACGAGCCGCTGGTCACCCGCATGCGCTACGGCGCGGGGCAGGCGATCTACGTGGCCACCGACGAAATCTGGCGCTGGCGCTACGCTCACGGCGAGCTGTACCCCGAGCAGTTCTGGATGCAGCTTCTCCGCCTCGCCGGCCGCACGCGACTGCGGAGCGGGGCGGGCGATCCGCAGCGGGCCCGGCTCGCGATCTCACACCGCCGGGCCGCGGTCGGCGACACCGTCGTCGTCGAACTCGACGTGACCGACCAGTCATTGCTGGGGCAGACCGAGGGCAGCGTGCCCGTGACGGTGACGCTGCGCGAAGGGCGAGCCGGCGGGCCGGGGGGGGCGATCGAGCGGCTGCGATTGGCGTCAACCGCCCGGCCGGGGCGATTCCGGGCGACCTGGACCCCGCGGCAGGCGGGGCCGCTGGAACTGCGGGTGGACGATCCGGTGCTCGGACCGCTCGATCTGTCCCGCACCATCGAGGTCGAACGCATCAGCGGCGAGCGGAGCGACCCGGCGACCGACCACGCCCTGCTCGCGTCTTTGAGCGAACAGACCGGCGGGCGGATGCTGCGGCCGGACGAAGCGGGGCAACTCGCGGGGCTGATCCCCACCCGCGCCCGCCGCACTGCCGATGACATCACCGAGCCGCTGTGGAACAGCCCGCTGGCGTTCGTGGTGGCCCTGTTGCTGTTGACCGGCGAGTGGATCGGGCGGAAGGCGTTGCGCCTGGCGTAACGCGGTCCTCGGAGATTGGCGCGACCTCGGTTCCGCCTGGCGGCGCGACCTCGCTTCAGCGAGGCGTGCCGGGGCAATCGCGTGGCGCCACCCGCGCCCCGCCGCCGCTCGGCAACGGATAAGATGCTTCAGACGACGAGCCGACCATGCAGACGCTGATTCGACAACTCGATCGGGCCCGTCGCCGGGCGTGGCTGACGATGGTGACCATGCGCGTCGCGACGTGGCTGACCATCGCCGGCGCGGTGCTCGTGGTCGCCGGGCTTCTCGACTTCGCGTTGCGCCTGCCCGGTCCGGCGCGGCTCGTCGGACTGTTGGCCATGGTCGGCGTGGGGGGCTACGCCGGGTGGCGGCATGTCTGGCCGACCCTCCGCATCCACCCGCCGCTCACCGCGCTCGCCCTTCGGCTTGAACGACTGTACCCGCAACTGTCCGGCCGACTCGCCAGTGCCGTGTCCTTCAGCGTCGCCCCGGAGCAGCTCGGCGATTCCGCCATGACCCGCGAGCTTGCCGACCGCGCCATCCACGGCGCCGCCGACCGCCTGACCGACGCCGAGGTCCGCCGCGTGGTGAACCCCGCGCCGGTCTCGCGCTGGCTGGTGGGGGTGATCGGCATGACGGCGATCTACTTGCTCATCGCCCTCGCCGCGCCGCAGTCCATGGCGATCGCGGTGCAGCGATGGGCCCGCCCGCTCGGCGACGTGCAATGGCCCAAGCGGGTCGAACTCCGCTCGCTCACCGACGCTTCGGTCGCGCCCGCCGACCGCCCCGTGCGGGCGGTGGTGCAGGTCACCCGCGGCGACAGCGATCGGCTGCGCACCTGGGCCGCCTATCGCCTCGTCGCCGACGGCCGCGAGTCGCCGCGGTCGCAGTGGCAGTTCGCCCTGATGACCCCGCAGGACCGCGCCGAAGCGCAGGGCGTCTACGAACTGCTGATCGATCCGCAGCCCAACGCCGACGCGGTGGAACTGCGCTTCGAGGCGGGCGACGACCGCACCGCGGTGCAGCGAATCGAGCTGGTCGAACCGCCATCGTTGAAGTCGTTGCAGGCGACGGTCGAGCCGCCGGCATACGCCGCCGATTTCCGCTCGGCCCAGACGCATGATCTGCTGGCGTCGAACGCCTCAACCGCGACGGTCGAGGCCCTGCCCGGTTCGCGGATCACCCTGCGCTTCCGGGCGAACAAGCATCTGCCCGTGCCGAGGTCCGATGATGACGGCGACGTGCGGTCGTGGTTGCAGCGGCTGGCCGCGCCGGTCGCGGACGGGGTCGGGCGGCAGGCCGACAGCCGCGTGGACTTCACACGGCGGCAGTCGGGCGAGACCCCGGCCCCCGCCGGCGACCGGGCCGATGCGTGGCGGATCGCCTGGACGTTGCGCGAGCCGGTCGCTTTCGGCGTCACCCTCACCGACGCCCACGGCTTCACCTACGACGATCCGCGACGGTTCCGCTTCGAGGTCCGCGATGATCTGCTGCCCCGCGCGTCCGTGGTCACGCCGGCGACGGACGAGGCGGTGCTCGCCACCGCGGAGGTGGCCGCCGCGGCGGAGGCCCAGGACGACGTGGCCGTCACCCGGCTGCAGCTTACGGGCGAACTGCCGCTGACGGCGATGCCCGATGCGGTGCCGCCGGCGGACGCGGTGGAGGCCACCGGGGACGAGGCGCGGACCGAGCGAGTGGAGCTCGCGGAACACGCCGCCGCCGGCCCGCACGCCCGCACCGAGGCGTCGCTCGATCTCGGCCGCTTCGCCCTTCAGCCGGGCGATGAGGTGTTGCTGCTGGCCACCGCGTGGGACGGGTTCGAGTTTGACGGTCGGCGGCACGACCCGGTCGAATCCACGCCCCGCCGCCTGCGGATCATCAGCCCGCAACAACTCACCCAGGAGATGCGCACCGAACTCGCCGAACTGCGTCAGCGGGCGGCGCGGGCCCGGCAGACGCAGCAGCGACTGTTCGAGGCGGCGCCGAGCCGCGGCACCGCCCGGCAGCAGGAACAACTCGCCGAGCAGGTCGATTCCATGCAGCGGCTCATCGACG
>CAYFQS010000235.1:0-6231 GCA_964345245.1 uncultured Planctomycetaceae bacterium
GCCAGCTGCGACATCGTGATGTCGCTGCGGGCGGCGATGCCGACGTCCAACAGGGCCCGAAGCACCTGCAGGTCACGCTCAGCCGGGCGAAGCTCGAATCGCTGATCGGTGACATCATCGAGCGGCTCCGCAAGCCCTGTCTCGCCGCCATCGAGGACGCCAAAATCGATCCGTCCGAGATCGACGAGGTCGTGCTTGTCGGTGGGTCGACCCGCATCCCCAAGGTCCAGGAAGTGGTCAAGGAAGTCTTCGGCAAGGAGCCGAACAAGTCCATCAACCCGGACGAGGTGGTCGCGGTCGGCGCGTCGATCCTCGGCAGCGAGCTGAGCAAGGGCAAGGAATCGGACATCCTGCTGCTCGACGTCACGCCGCTGTCGCTCGGGATCGAGACGATGGGCGGGGTGATGACCAAGCTCATCGAGAAGAATACGACCATCCCCACGTCGAAGAGCGAGACGTTCTCGACCGCGGCGGACAATCAGACCGAAGTCACGATCCACGTGCTCCAGGGCGAGCGCGAGATGGCCAGGGACAACCGTACGCTGGGCACGTTCAACCTGACGGGGATTCCGCCGGCGCCGCGCGGCGTGCCGCAGATCGAGGTGACCTTCAACATCGACGCCAACGGCATCCTGCACGTCTCGGCCAAGGACAAGGCGACCGGCCAGGAGCAGTCGATCGAGATCAAGGGCTCCTCGGGTCTGTCCGAGGACGAGATCGAGCAGATGAAGAAGGACGCCGAGCAGCACGCCGAGGAAGACAAGAGGCGGCGTGAATTCGTCGAGGCCCGCAACCAGGCCGACACGCTGGTCTACCAGACCCGCAAGTCGCTGGAGGAGCACGGCGACAAGGTCTCGCAGGAGACCCGCGGCAACATCGAGCAGGCGCTGAGTCGCGTGGAAGAGGCGATCAAGGGCGAAGACAAGGCCCAACTCGACAGCGCGGTGCAGAATCTGCAAAGCGCGGCCCAGGAACTCGGCAAGGCCATTTACGAAGCCCAGTCGGCCGAGCAGCAGGCCGAGGCCGGCGGCGCCGCCGAAGGCGGCGAACAAGCCGGCGAGGAGCCGCGTAGTGAGTCCAAGGATGACGAAGACGTCATCGACGCCGACTACGAGGTCAAGGAATAACCGATAGTCGGTTCCGCCTCCTGACGATTCATCCCGGTTGATCAAGCCGGTCACATGAGCTCAGCGAGGCGGAGATGAAACAAGCCCATTCCTCCCCCTCCTGCCCCCGGTCCACCCCGCCGGGGGTTTTTATGCGCCGACCGATCCGGCGTCGGCCCGCCTCGCTTCAGCGAGTGCGGGAGACCTTCGCCCCGCGCCCGCTGAAGCGGGGCCCCGCCCGATTCACCGCCGCAGATCGTCCGGCAGGGAGTAGACGCGGATGTCGTCGCGGCCTCGGGCGATCAAGGTGCCGGTGTGCGTGTCGAAGACGATGATCTGTTGCACCGAAAGGTCGCCGGGCTCAAGCACGTAGTTCGACAGGCGGTATCGGCCGACCACGCGATCGAGCGGATCGATCCTCACGCCGTCGTCGTCATCGGTGTCCGCGGCGTACTGGGCGTAGAGCGCGCCGGGCATCGGCCGGGTCGACAGCATCGCGTGCAGGCCGAAGCCGACGACGAGGGCGAGGGCAAGAACGAGAACGTGTGTACTGCGCATGATGGGGTTCCCTTTGTGATGAACTCTGAGGTCTGCTTTCAGTGTAGGCCGGTCAGCGCGCCCGGCAGGCGGTGCTTGACGGGCTTTGTCGTGACCGGTAAAGAGCGGTGGTCAGGGCTTACCTGTTGGTCGGGTGCCTTTGACAACCACCGTAAGTGGGCCGGGCGTGGCCGGCCAATGGGTTCACGGCGTCGCAGGTTCCGGCGAGGTGCGGCCGAACGGCGCAGCATGAACGACCGTATCAGGGGGCGAGACAGCTCCTGGTCATCTGTTGGAGTGACTGACATGAATCGTATGCGTTGCATCGTGACCGCGGCCGTGTGCATGGGATGGCTCACCGTGATGGGCGGCTGTCAGAGCGCCGGCCCGCGCGGCGACACCGGCGGGCGGATCGATCCCTACGAAACCACCCCCGACGACCACAAATCGCCTTACGTGAACCCCGCGGATCTGATCGAGTTCTCGGATCGCACGGCGGAGGCGCTGGCCGGCGATCTCGGAGACCTGCCGGAGTTCAAGAACCGCCGCACCCGGGCGGTGCTCGCCATCGGCGACATGCGGAACCTGACCTCCGTGCCCAGCAGCGAGTTCGAGATGCTCGCCATCCGCACCCGCGACCAGCTCGTCGGTCTGCGGCAGGTGACGGACAACGTGAAGATCGTTGAAGACCGCGGCCGGCTCGAGCGGCTCGCCGAGCGCGAGACGGGCGTGCAAGCAGATGTGCTCGAAGAGGGCCGGTCGGCGAGCGGCGTGTCGCGGTACAACCCCGACGATGTCTACGTGCTGCTCGGCGACTTTTACCAGTCCAACCGGCGAGACGCGAAGCGGTACTACTTCACCTTCTCGGTCACCCACCTGGGCTCGCGCGAGATCATCTTCAAGCAGAACTACGACCTGGGACAGTATTGATGCGGCAGGGCAGTGCGTTTCACGTTGTTCGGTTCGGCGCGTGGTCCACGCTGCTTGCGGTGGCGATGGGCGTCGCGGTCGGGTGCACTGCCGCGCCGAAGTCGACCCGGCTGACCGCGGACGACTTCGCGGTGACCGAGGCGAAGATGCGGGACGACCTCGCCCAGAGCGATTTCCTTCGCGAGCGTTCCCCCGACTCCCCGCCCATGATCATCGTGGTGGATCGGGTGGAGAACCTGACGTCCGACGTCATTCCGCTCGCCGAGCAGTGGATGGCGGTGTACCGGGTGATTGACGCCCTGCCGATCCGCGAGCTGCGGGAGACGAAGAATATCCGAATCATCCTGCCGCGGCAGCGCTACGAGATGCTCGCGGATAAGGGCCTGGCCCTCGCGCCGGACGGCGGGCTCAAGGCGACGCACCTGATGTACGCCGAGTTCCGTTCCTCCAGTCGCGCCACCCGCAGTGAGGGACAACTCACCGATCGGCGGATGGAGCATTACCTGCTCACCTATCGCATCACCGACACCGTCGGTCGCGAGATCGGCTGGGCGAGCAACTTCGAGTTCAGACGCATCGCGAGGGGCGACGTGATTGATTAGCTCGATCGTAAGGCAGACAGGCAACCGATCCAAATGGGTCACCAGAGTATGGGCAAAGTGAGCCAGACGCGGACGGTCGTCGCGATGATCGCGTTGAGCGTGCTCGCGGGATGCGTGGCGAAACCGGACGTCAAGTTGACGAACACCGTCTATCGCGGCGAGTTCGGCAAGGCGCGGGTGTACATGGCGGAGAAGGTGGCCAGACAGCCCCCGCCGAAGGCGGGCGCCAAGTCCAAGCACTACGATCGCGATTACCAGCTCAATCGCCTGCGTCTGCTCATGATCGCCCTGGCTGACGGGTATCCCCGCTCGGTGGAGAACCTCGCCCAGGAGGTGTTCGACCTCTACCGCACGCAGGGCATCAACGAGGACCGCACGGTCGCGTCGGTGGTGATCAACGAAGACCTGAAGGTCTGGAAGGGCGAGCCCTTCGAGCAGGCGATGGGGCTGCACTACGTCGGGCTCTACTACGCCATGCAGCGGCAGTGGGGGAACATGCGGGCGGCGACGGAGACGTCGTTGTTCCAGTTGCGCGACTTCGGCGAGGACGACCAGGGCAACGAGTACGACGCGGTGACTCTCGCCAAGCGGGCGGCCGAGGATGACCAGGTCCTGGAAGACTACGAGCCCCGAGACAGCAACTTCACGCTGGGATACCTGTTGAACGGCGTGGCGAACATGCAACTCGGCCGGAACGAAGAAGCCGACCGCCGCTTCGGGCAGGTGCTGCGGATCAACCCCGAACTCCGCCCGCTCGTCGATCAGATCCGCCAGCGCGAGGGGAACGTGCTGCTGGTGGTCGACTACGGCCGGGGCCCGCAGAAGATCGGCACCGGACCGGACCAGTCGGTGGCGAAGTTCGTGGCCAAGACGCCGTCCGACCCCGCGCCGCTGATGGTGTCGGTGAACGGCGAGGCCGAGAGCCAGATCGCCGCGCTCGATCTCAACAGGATCGCCACCGATCTGATGTGGAACAACCTCGAGGACGTGCGGGTGGCCAAGAGCCACATCGGCACCGCCCTGGTCGGGGCCGGGGCGGGCGTCGCGGCGTACGGGGCGGACAACCGCTCGACCGACATGCTCATCGCGGGTCCGGCCATCATCGCCGCCGGCGCCGCGGTGAAGGCCTCCGCCCACGCCGACACCCGCTACTGCGAGATCATGCCCCAGCGCACCTATGTGGCCATGGCGGAGGTGAATTCGCCCGACGACGAACTTGTGCTTCAGGTCGAGGGCAAACCGCAGACGCGGCTCGTCGTGGACGGGCTGCGCACGTCCGGCCGCAACGATCTGAAAATCGCGTACTATCGCCTGGTCTCGGATGCGCGGCGGGCGCCGACGTGGGCGACGAAGACCCGCACGCTCTACGCCAATCCGTACGAGCCCGACGCGGGCACCGACTGCCTGCCCTACATCATGGGCGGCGACTGCGCGTGCCCGCCGTCGGCGGCGATGCTCCGCAAGTATCAGGCCGCCGGTTACCTCAAGCACATGACCCTCGCCCGGCTCGAGGACCTCTACCGGGCCGAGGGGCTGTACTGGAACGTGGATTCGGGCAACGACCCCGGCCTGCACGTGCTGGAAGGCGGCAAATCGCTCGTCGCGCCGGCGCCGGGCACCGAGGGCTACGCCCGCATCTTCCGTCAGAACCACGCGCCCTATCGCCCGAAGAGCAAGGAGCTGCGGGTGGTGGTCGAGCAGATGAACGCCGCGGCGGCGCAGGTCGCCCAGGCGTCGCCCTGAACGTTCGTAAACTAACTTCCATGCAAGGTGACCACAGATGAAAGCTCACCGGACAATCACGCGTTACGCACTGGTTCTGCTGATCGCTCTGGCGGCCGCGGGCTGCGACGATGTCAAGGCCCCGCCCGCCGGGCAGGGCGATCTGCTGCCGGCCGAGAACTACCCCCGCATCGTGGCGCTCGACACGCTGAGCCAGCACCTGCGGTTTGAAACACCGGTTGTCGAGCGGGCGACGGACACGCGGCCCATGCGGCTGGCCGTGCCCGTGCGCTCGATCGAAGATCGGTATCCGGTCGCGATCCAGTATCGGTTCGAGTTCTACGACGCCTCGGGTCGCCGGCTCAGCGACAGCGGCTGGCGCTATGAGGAACTGACGCCCCGCGTGCAGACGCAGTTGACCGCCGGGGCCATGCGGACCGGCGCCAGCGACTGGCGGTTGATCGTGCGGTCGGCTCGATAGCCGGCCCGCGCCGTCGTCCGCCGAAAGCCCACGCCCTCCCGGGCGTGGGCCCACCGCCGGGAGGCGGTGGGCTTTCGGCGGATGCTCTCAGTTGAATCGCGCGGTGTGTAGGATGCCCAGGTAGAAAGGGGCTTCCGTGGCCGTCAAACCCTGGCAGGGCTGGTATCACTGCATCGGCAGCACTTACGGCACCTGGCTTCGGGGGGACGGTCGCGGCTTCCGCACCCGCCATCATCGCGAACACGTCGAAGGGGATTACCGACAACCTCCGCCGGCGGGGAAGTACCGAGACGAACTGATTCGTTCAAGACAATCGATGGTCGGCGGCGAGGTGCGGCTACCCGCCGATCTGCGGCCGGTCGTGTGCCGGGTGCTGGCGAACTCGCTGCTGTTCTACGAGGTTGAACTGGCCGAAATGAGCGTCGGCGCGATGCACTGGCACGCGCTGGCGCGGTTCATGCGGTGTAACGTGAAACCGCCGCGGACCCAACGCAAGCGGGGCACCGCTCACAGCGTCGACCCGATTCCGAGAACCGTGCTCGGCCGGGCGCGAAGCTACACCACGCATGAGTTGAAGTCGATGGGTCGCCTCGGCGATCACGATGGGGGTTTGTGGGCGAAGCGGCCGAAGGTGCTGCCCGTCGAGGACGAACGCCACTTCGAGTACTTGCGATGGAAGTACATTCCCGCCCATGCCGAAGAAGGCGCGGCGATCTACACACAACTCCCAGGTGAATGAAGAGCATCCGCCGAAAGCCCACGCCCTCCCGGGCGTGGGGCCCACCGCCGGGAGGCGGCGGGCTTTCGGCGGATGCTCTCAGTTGAATCGCGCGGTGTGTAGGATGCCCAGGTA
>CAYFQS010000236.1:0-6220 GCA_964345245.1 uncultured Planctomycetaceae bacterium
GGAAGTGGTCTTCGGTTACCCCGGGGGGGCGATCCTGCCGGTGTTCGACGCGATCTACGAGTCCAACTATTTCAGATTCATCCTGACCCGCCACGAGCAGGGCGCCGGCCACATGGCCGAGGGCTACGCCCGGGCGACGGGCAAGGTTG
This sequence comes from uncultured Planctomycetaceae bacterium, assembly GCA_964345245.1. Taxonomy (GTDB): domain Bacteria; phylum Planctomycetota; class Phycisphaerae; order Phycisphaerales; family Zrk34; genus CAYFQS01. The sequence continues at coordinate 150 of CAYFQS010000236.1, forward strand.
GCGTCGTGCTGGTGACCAGCGGCCCGGGGGCGACGAATACGATCACGCCGTTGCAGGACGCCTTGATGGACGGCACGCCGATGGTGGTCTTCTCCGGACAGGTCGCCACGCCGGCCATCGGTTCCGACGCCTTCCAGGAAGCCGACGTCACCGGCATCACTCGTTCCTGCACGAAGTGGAACGTGCTGGTCAAGGACGTTCGCGAACTGCCGCGGCGGATCAACGAGGCCTTTCACATCGCCAGGACCGGCCGGCCCGGCCCGGTCCTGGTCGACCTGCCGAAGGACGTGACCGCGGCGATCCTGAAGGAGCCGGTCCCCATCGAACCGCACCTGCCCGGCTACCACATTCGTGAACTGGGCACGAGCGACGAGATCGCGCGGGCGGCGGAGATGATCAACCGCGCCCGGCGGCCGCTGATCTACGCCGGCCAGGGCGTCATCCTCTCCGGCGGTCACGAGGCGCTGCGCCGCGTGGTCGAGGCGGGCGAGATTCCCGTCACCACCACGCTGCAGGGGCTCGGCGGCTTCGACGAGAGTTCGCCGCTGTCGATGCACATGCTGGGGATGCACGGCTCGGCGTACGCCAACTACGCCATGCAGGCCGCGGACTGCATCATCGCGGTCGGGGGGCGGTTCGACGATCGCGTGACCGGCGTGCTGCCGAAGTTCGCCCCCGAGGCCCGCAAGGCCGACCGCGAAGGTCGCGGCGGGATCATCCACTTCGACATCGCGGCCGAGCAGATCGGCAAGAACATCCCGGCCACGCTCGGGATCATCGGCGACGCCCGCAAGAACCTCGAAGCCCTCGCCCCGCTGATCGAGAAGCGGGATCGACGCGACTGGCTGGACCAGGTCGCCGCGTGGAAGAAGCGGTATCCCTTCCGCTACCGCACGGACGAGCGCAAAGGCCACATGAAACCGCAGCACGTGATCGACGAGCTGTACCGCCAGACCGGCGGAGAGGCGACGATCGTGACCGGCGTCGGGCAGCACCAGATGTGGGCCGCCCAGTTCTACAACTATCGCTATCCCCGCCAGTTCATCACCAGCGGCGGACTGGGCACGATGGGCTACGGCGTGCCGGCGAGTATCGGGGCCAAGGCCGGTTCGCCCGACCGCATCGTGGTCGACATCGACGGCGACGGCAGCTTCTGCATGACCGCCATGGAGATGGCCACCGCGGCCGAGTATGGCATCGCGGCGAAGATCCTCATCCTCAACAACGATTTCCAGGGCATGGTCAAGCAGTGGCAGGACCTGTTCTACGACCAGCGCCACAGCCACACCGCGATGAGCAATCCGGATTTCGTGAAGCTCGCCGAGGCGATGCACTGCAAAGGCATTCGCTGCGAATCCGCGGGCGAGTTGCCGGAGAAGATGCGGGAGTTCGTCGAATACGACGGGCCGGTCATCATGGACGCCATAGTCGAGAAGAACGAGCACGTGTACCCGATGGTCGCCGCCGGCAAGGCCCTGGACGAGATGGAACTCGGCATCGTCGGCGAGGAAGAAGAAGTCGAGGCATGACCGGCGCGTCCCCGCTTCAGCGGGGCGTGTGCATGACCGGCGCATCCCCGCTTTGAGCGGGGCGTGTGCATGACCGGCGCATCCCCGCTTTGAGCGGGGCGTGTCCGCGCGGTCGGCCTTTCCCGCCCTCGCCGAAGCGAGACGGGCCGGCGCCCGTATTGCCGCGATTGCGTTATAATCGGCGAATCATGATCAGTCACCGAAGCGATACCGTGAAAAAGGGCCCGGAGCGGGCGCCGCACCGCAGTCTGCTGAAGGCGGCCGGCGTCACCGACGCCGACATGAGCAAGCCCTTTGTGGCCATCGCCAACAGCTATACCGACATCATTCCCGGTCACGTGCACCTGCAGGAAGTGGGCGAGATTGTCCGCGAGGCGGTGCGCGAGGCCGGCGGCGTGCCGTTCATGTTCCACACCATCGGCGTGGACGACGGGATCGCCATGGGCCACACCGGGATGAAGTACTCCCTCGCCTCCCGCGAGATCATCGCCGACTCGATCGAGACGATGTGCCGGGCCCACTGCTTCGACGCGATGGTTTGCATCCCCAACTGCGACAAGATCGTGCCGGGGATGATGATGGGCGCCCTGCGGGTGGACATCCCCACCGTGATTGTCAGCGGGGGACCGATGAAGGCGGGCAAGACCGTCGACGGCAAGCCGGCCGACCTCATCACCGTCTTCGAGGGCGTGGCGAGGGTCAAGAGCGGCGAGATCAACGAGCAGCAGCTCGGCGAGATCGAGTCGATGAGCTGCCCGACCTGCGGCTCGTGCTCCGGCATGTTCACCGCCAACAGCATGAACTGCCTCAACGAGGCCCTCGGCTGGGCGCTGCCCGGCAACGGCACCATCGTGGCGGGCGAGACGGGCAGGTTGAACCCGGCCCGGATCGAACACTTCCGTCGCTCGGCGAGGCAGGTGATGTACTGCTTCGAGCACGAGATCAAGCCGCGGAACCTGGTGACGGTCGAGGCGCTGCGGAACTGTGTCGCCCTCGACGTGGCCATGGGCGGCTCGACGAACACCGTGTTGCATCTGCTGGCGATTGCCGAGGAAGCGGGCGTCGATTTCGACCTGAACGACATCGACGAGATCAGCCGCAAGACCCCGACCTTGTGCAAGCTCGCCCCGTCGAATCCCATGTACCACATGGAGGATTGCCACCGGGCGGGCGGGATTCAGACGATCCTGCATGAGCTGCTGGAAGGCAAGCCGGGCTTGATTGACGAAACCTGCCCGACGGTGCTCGGCCGATCGATCGGCGAGGTGATCCGCGATTACTCGCCGCGCAGCGCCGCCGCGAGCAAGGCGATGGAGGTGTATCCCGAAGCCGTCGAACTCTGGCGAAAGGCCGGGGACGGGGCGCCGGCGTGACCGCCGGCGTGGCGAGTTCAGTCGCCATGACCACACGACACGAATCGACCCCCCGCCCGCGCGGGGGGCTATTCTTGGTTACGCAGATGAGAAGTGACACCGCGCACATTCGGTTGACTGCGGCGGCCTGCCTCATTGCGGTGCTGGCGATCGCGGCGATGACGGGCTGCGGCTCGGAAGACGATCCGCCGCCTCCAGCCCCGCCGCCGGTGCCGGAAACTCAGCCGGCCGCCACTGCCCCCGCTGCCCCCGCCACGCCCGGGGCGGGCGAAGCGGCCTCGCCGCCACCCGCCGACCCCGCGCCCGTCGTCGACGGCGATCTCACCGCCGAGATCGCCGGGATCGAAGCGCTCGAGCGCGACGCCGACTTCGCGGAGGCCCTCAGGCGGGCGCAGAACCTGCGGACCGAAGCGACCGACCCGGCCGCGGTCAGCGCGATCGATGAACTCATCCAACGGCTTCGTCGGGAGAAACGCGACGCACTGAAGCTGTCCTATGCGATGAAGAACCTCGGCTCGCACCGCAGTGAAGTGATCGAGGTGGCGCGGGACGAGCTCGCCGCGGGCGGGGAGGCGGGCTTGATCTTCCTCCGAAAGGCGGTGCGGGCATCCGAGGAACGCGCCGCCGCCCATGCCGCGGAACTGCTCGGCGAACTCGGCGATGCGACCTCGGCCGACGAAATCCTCCGCCGCCTCCGCTCGGCGGAGAATCCCGTGTACCGCCGCGTGTTCGCCGAGGCGGTGCGGCGGCTCGCGCCGAAGCTCGATGATGAATTCGCCCGCCGGATGCTCGACACGCTCGCGGAGGACGAGACCTTCGACCACCGCGAGATCGCCGACGCCCTGATCGCCATCTATCGCGAAGGCGAAGGCGGCGACGCCGAGGCGTTCAATCAACGGATCGGTCGCGCGGATGCCTGCCAGGCGCTCAAGGACTACGTGCTGCGGGCGATCAACAGCGGCAGCGAAGCCACGGCCGAGTGGGGCATGTGGCGGGCGGGCCTGTTCGGGATCATCTCCCGCGATCGGCTCGTGCTCTGGCTCAACGCCGCCGCCGGGATCACCACCGACGCCGAGCACGCCATCACGAAGTGGAAGGACTACGCCACCGACAGCGACCGCGTGGCGTATCAGAACGAGCCGCAGCATCGGCCGCGGCGGGTGGAGGCGTCGGCCGGCGTGGCCGCCGCCCGCTTCGACGGACACGACGATTACCTGTTCACCCCGAGCATGCGGCATCTCTTCCCCACCCTCGACGTGACCATCGCGGTGTGGATTCGGCCGACCGGGCCCGGCGTCGTGCTCGCCGAACTGGGCCAGGCGCGGATCGACAGCAGTTGGCACGACAGCCAGATCGAGGTGCTCGAAGACGGACGGGTCCGGGTGCGGGTGTGGTCGTTGTCTCCGATTACCGTCGGCCGGGTCGAGTTCGGTGAGTGGCATCACGTGGCGCTCACTTACAGCGTCGAGCAGCAGATGACCCGCGGCTACTTCGACGGCCGGCAGGTACCGGCCAGGTCACCCGGCCAACGCGACCTCAGCGGCGGCCTGGTCTACGCCTTCGGGGCCAAGGACGGGACGAACATGGGCCACGGCGGGTTCTTCAACGGCGATCTCGCCGAGGTCAATATCTACAACCGGCCGCTGCCCGCCCCGGAAATCAAGGCCCTCCACGACGCGACGAATCCACTGCAGTGACACGTACACGGCGAGGGCGCCGGCGTGGCGAGTTCAGTCGCCATGACCACACGACATGAATCGAACCCCCCTGACACGGGGTTTTCCATCGGTTGAGGACCGACCGTCGATTGGTGCTACTGCGCTTCGTCGATCGCTTCCGCCCGGCGCAGGGCGGCCTCCGCGTCGTCGATGAGTTCCCGCAGCATGGGCTGCAGAGCGTCCGGCCCGAAGATGCCGTGCAGTTCGTTGCGATGGCGCTCGATGAGCACGCGGGCGCGGTCGCAGCCGAGGGCGCGCTGCTCGCGGTCGAGTTCGCCGGCCTCGCTGAGGGCCATGGCCACCGCCTGCAGGCCGATGATCGCCGGCACCGCCTGCCGCCAGGCCCGACCCTCGGCATCGTCGGGCAGGGCGAGCGCGGAACGGGCGAACTCCATCCAACGCCCGAGCAGGGCGGCCCAGGTCAGCTTCCGCGGGTCGAACTTCGACATCACGCGGCAGTGTAGATGAGCGCGGCAATCCACGCCCGCAACCCCCCGATGTCTACCGACCCGGCCGCGCCCACGAGGCCCGGTCTTCGTGCCCGCGCGCCACGGAAAACGCCCGAATCCCAAAAAAAGGTTCCTGACACCTTTGTTTGAGGGAAATCGCGGCCGTGGCGGTTGCCCCCTGACCCGGCGTGGAATTATGATCAGGGCGTTCCAGTTCAACATCTGGCAAGGACCGGACCATGGCCACTGAAGCGCAACGCACCGTGCTCACGCGGATCGATTACACCGAGGCCTTTGGAGCGACGCGAATCTTCGGGTCGTTTCGCATGGCGATATCGCCCGGCAAGCTGCTGCTGGCGCTGCTGATGGTGGTGCTGCTCTACAGCGCGGGGCGGCTCATGGACGCCGTCTGGGGCCCGTCGGTGTTGCCCGGCGAGTTCGACGCCTACGTCACGGCGGAGGACGAGGCGCAGTTCGAACGGGCCCTGACCCGCCAGCGCGACGCGCTGGCCACGCTGCTGATCAACTACAACGTCATGACGCCGGCCAAAGCCCGCGATCTGGCGAAGCAGGGCGGCGCCTGGAGCGAGGCCCGCGAGAAGCTCGACACGCACTTCACGGAGCAGCTCAAGGGGGTCGCCGGCCCCCGCCGGGCGAATCTGCTCGAGCAGCAGATCACCGCCCTGGAGAAGCACGAGGCGCTGCGGTCGCGCGGCATCTTCGCCACGGCGCTGCGGATCAAGATCGACGCGTTCTCGAATCTCGTCTACGCCGCGGTTCAGTTCGACGTCGGGTTCGATCAGCTCAACCCCCGCGAGCAGACGAACCCGCGGACGGTGATCGGCGCCCTGCGGGTGCTGACGGTGGAACTGCCCGGCTGGCTGTGGAATGTTCACCCGTGGTTCCTCGCGGTGTTCGAGATCGTGGCGCTGGTGATCTGGGCGTTGATCGGCGGGGCGATCAGTCGACAAGCGGGGGGGGGAGGCGCGCCGGGGGGGGCGG
>CAYFQS010000237.1:0-6188 GCA_964345245.1 uncultured Planctomycetaceae bacterium
TCCAGAACAGGTGGGTCTCGTTGGCGGCCAGGAGCAGAGGACTGGGCTGGCCTGCGGCGAGCTGCACCGGATTCTGGCCGTCGAGGTCGGCCCGGTAGACCGCGTCCTGTGCATTGTCGCCCCAGTAGAGGTTGGCGGCGTCGGCCGGGGCGTTGGGAAGAAACAGGCCGACGAGTACGGCGGTCATGGCGAGGCCGAGCGAACGGCGGACGATAATGGAACGAGCGTGTGTGATGACCATCGAAGCCCTCCTGGGACAAAATGGATGGTGAAAACCGGAATTACGTCTTGGGAGAACGTACCCCATGTGGGGGAAGGGTCAAGGGCGGAGGCGAAAAAGTTTTTGTTTTTTGGGGGCGGAGGATCACGCCTCGGTGAAGACACGCCTCGCTGAAGCGAGGCGCGCCGGGGCGGGGGTCAGGCGGGGATGATGTGATCGGCCTCGATGCCGCGGAGGGCGCCGCGGGTGTCGACGATCAGCTTCGCGTGGTCGGCGATCATGCGCCAGTCGTATGTGTCGTGGTTCGTCGCCACGAGCACACAGTCGCAGCCGCCGAGCGTCTCGGCGGTCAGTTCGACGCTCTGCATCTCGAGGTCGTAGTGCCGCATCTTGTGCGTCCGCGGGACGTGGGGGTCGTGGTAGTCCACGTGGGCGCCGAGGGCCTGGAGGCGTTCGATGAGCTCGAAGCTGGGCGATTCGCGCACGTCGTCGACGTTGGGCTTGTAGGCGAGGCCGAGCACGAGGATTCTCGCGTCCTTGACCGCCTTGCCGTGCTGGTTGAGCGCGAGCATGGCGCGATGGACGACGTACTCGGGCATGGCGTGGTTGACCTCGCCGGCGAGTTCGATGAATCGGGTGGCCAGGCCGATCTCGCGTGCCTTCCAGGTGAGGTAGAACGGGTCGATGGGGATGCAGTGCCCGCCGAGGCCGGGACCGGGGTAGAAGGCCTGGAAGCCGAAGGGCTTGGTGGCGGCGGCGTCGATCACGTCCCACACGTCCACGTCCATCTCGGTGAGCAGGACCTTCATCTCGTTGACGAGGGCGATGTTCACCGCGCGGTAGATATTCTCGAGGAGCTTGGCGGCCTCGGCGACCTCGGCGGTGGCGACGCGGACGACCTGGGCGACCGCGGCCTGGTAGAGGCGATGGGCGAGCCGGCCGCTGACCTCGTCGATCCCGCCGACGAGCTTGGGGATGGATTGCGTGTTGAAGTCCCGCCGGCCTGGGTCTTCGCGCTCGGGGGAGTAGGCGACATAGATATCGCTGCCGGAGGCCAGGCCCCTGGCTTCGAGGCGGGGCAGGACGACTTCGCGGGTGGTGCCGGGATAGGTGGTGGATTCGAGCACGACGAGCTGGCCGGGGCGGAGCGTCTCGGCGATGGCCTCGGCGGTCTGCTCGACGTAGCTGAGATCGGGTTCGCGATGCTCGCCGAGCGGCGTGGGCACGCAGATGAGCACGGCGTCGGCCTCGGCGAGGCGGGCGAAATCGGCGGAGGGGATGAACCCGCCGGGCGCGTTTATCCCCCCGACGATCTCGTCGCCGAGGGGGGGGGTGTAGTTCCGCCGAGCACTACGAGGCGGAGCAGCTAGCGACGGTGGTCGGCTGGAACGACGGAAAGCCGGCCTGGTTGAACACGTACGCCAGCGGCAGGCCCACGTATCCCAGGCCCACCACGCCCACCACGGCGGTCCGCTCGTCGATCTTCTGCTGGAGTGTCATAGCGGACAATTTACTTCGGCGCGACGTTGCATTCCAGCAGGTGGTACTCGAAGGCGTCGATCACCGCCTGCCAGGAGGCCTCGACGACGTTCTCACTCACGCCGATCGTGGAGAAGTATTCGTCCGGCCCGTCGGGGTCGAGGATGGCGAAGTCGATCACGACGCGCACGCGGGCGGCGGTCTCGGCCCGTGCGTTGACCACGCGGACCTTGTAGTCCCGCAGGTGGATATCGTGAAGCTCGGCATAGTGGGGGTCGAGGCACTTCCGCAGCGCGCCGTCGAGGGCGTTGATCGGACCGTCGCCCTCGGCGACTTCATGCTGGGTCGCCCCGGCCACGTTGACCTTGACGATCGCTTCGGTCATCGGCGCCTCGCCGTCGGATTTCAGGATCACGCAGCGGTAGTGGTCGAGGTCCCAGTACTTGGCCCGCAGGCCGAGCTCGCTGCGCAGCAGCAGCTCGAGCGAGGCGTTGGCGGCTTCGAACTGATACCCCTCGTGCTCGAGGTCCTGCACGCGGAGCAGCAGGCGGCGCTGCACGTCGCGGTCGTCCGCGCCGTCGAACTTTTTGCCAAGCTCGGCGGCGATATTCGAGATGCCGCTGAGCTCGCTGACGAGCACGCGGCGGGCGTTGCCCACGCTCTCCGGCGGGACGTGCTCGTAACTGCCGGCGAGGCGATTGACAGCGTGGACGTGCATGCCCCCTTTGTGGGCGAACGCGCCGGGACCGACGTAGGGCTGGTTCTCACGCAGGTTCATGTTGGCCAGTTCGTAGACGAAGCGGCTGATCTCGGTGAGGCGTTTGAGCGACTCGTCGCCGGCGAGGCAATCGACGCCGAGCTTGAGGCGAAGGTTCGCGGCGACCGTGGTGAGATCGACATTGCCGCAGCGCTCGCCGATGCCGTTGATCGTGCCCTGAACCTGGACGCAGCCGGCTTCGACGGCGGCCATGGCGTTGGCCACCGCGAGCCCGCCATCGTTGTGGGTGTGGATGCCGAGCTTCACGTCGGCGCCGAGCTGCTCCTGGACCTCGCGGACGATGCGGCCGACCGATTCGGGCAGCGACCCGCCGTTCGTATCGCAGAGCACCAGGCGGCTCGCACCGCCTTCGTGGGCGGCGCGGAGGGTCCGCATGGCGTAGTCCGGGTTGGCGCGATAGCCGTCGAAAAAATGCTCGGCATCGTAGAACACCTCGGCGGGGCGGCCGTCGGGGCCGGCCGCGGTGGCGCAGTGCTCCACCGACTCGCGGATCATGGCGAGGTTTTCCTCGCGATCGACACGGAGCACCTCGGCGACGTGCAGGTCCCAGGTCTTGCCCACGATGGTGATCACGGGAGCGCCGGCGTGGACGAGGGCCTGCATGCCGGTGTCGGCGGCGGGATCGACGGCCTTGCGGCGGGTCATGCCGAAGGCGCAGACGCGGGCGTGGCGGAATTCGATCTCCCGGGTCTGCTCGAAGAAGGCCACGTCCTTCGGGTTGGACAGGGGGTAGCCGCCTTCGATGAAATCCACGCCGAGCGCGTCGAGATGCTGGGCGATCTTGAGCTTGTCGATGAGCGAGAAGCTGACGCCTTCGCCCTGGGTGCCGTCGCGGAGGGTGGTGTCGTAGATTTCGACGCGTGGTGGGTGGTCGTGCATGGCGGTGTTCCTGGTTCGCCGGTCGAGTTCGAGCGCGTTTGGCGTCCAACAAAAAAGCCCCGCCGTTCGGCAGGGCTGGAAGTTCGGGGGAATGCGTCGCCGGCCCTACCGGTGCGTCGGGAGGTTCATCGTGGCGATAATGATGCCGGCGGGATGCGGTGCGTGGTAACACATATCTTCTCCCAGTATATATCGGCAAAACGACAAGGCAAGCGTGGGCAAACCCGAAACTCCAAAGCACCTGACCGGAGGTGGGCGACGCATGCCTGGCACCCTGCGTGTCCGAGCGGCCCGGCCCCGCGATGCCATCGCGGGCATTGCATCCCCTCGTCGCTTCCGCCCCTTCTGCTATCATCCCCGCCATGGCTGGTGAACTGAACATTGAGGGCTTTTGTCTCGGGCCGTGGCAGACCAACTGCTACGTGGTGCGGGTCGAGGGCGAAACCGACTGCTGGATCGTGGACGCGGGGTTCGATCCGGAGGCGATGATTGACGCGGTGGGCCAGCGGGGGCTGACGCCGGTTCGGATCGTGCTGACGCACGCCCATCTGGATCACATCGCGGGCCTGGAGCAGATGCGGTCGGCTTGGCCGGACGCGTCGATCGGCATCCATTCATCCGAAGTGGACTTCCTGGCCTCGCCGGAGCTGAACCTCTCGGCGATGATGGGCATGGCGATCAAGGCGCCGCCGGCCGACGATGTCTTCAAGCACGGCGGGGCGCTCGAACTCGGCGGCCACGCCTTCGAAATCCGCCACACCCCGGGCCACAGCCCCGGCGGCATCACGCTGTATCAGCCCGAAGCCAGGGCGGCCATTGTCGGCGATACGCTCTTCGCCGGGTCGATCGGGCGGTACGACTTCCCGACCTCCGACGGTCCGACGCTGATGCGTTCGATCCGCGAGCAACTGCTTACGCTGCCCGACGATGTCGCGGTGTACCCCGGTCACGGTCCGGAGACCACAATCGGCCGGGAACGAGATGGAAACCCGTTTCTTTGATTGACCAGGGGAGACCGTCGCCGCCGGGCGTAGCTGGTCGGGGCGCCACGCTCGGCCCCGCAGCGCAGCGCTTGGCCGGCCTCGCCGAACTCGCGGCGCCATTGGTCCGGCGCGACCTGACTCCGGCGCGACCTCGCTTCAGCGAGGCGCGAAACCAAAATGCACCCCCGGCCGCGAACCCGGACCGGCCGGTCCACGTATGGCAGATTGGCGTGCGGCGAACTCGGGTGCAAGCACTGCCGAATTCAGGACTTGGGAAAATGTCAGCAAGTTATTGTTTTTCCCCTTGCATCCCTGGCCGATACTCTGTATCCATAAGCACGCCTTGCAGGAGCTTTTTAACCTCTTTTTTGCAGGAGACTGCGTAATGCCTGCTGTTGTAGACAAGGAAGTATGCTCGGGTTGCGCCAATTGTGTTGACGTCTGCCCGTGCGACGCGATCGAGATGGACGGCGATATCGCGGTGGTCGACGCCGATGCCTGCGGTGACTGTGGTCAGTGCGTGGACGAGTGCCCGACCGACGCGATCACCATGGAAGACTGAACGAACGGTCGACGCGGCAGCCGGCGCGCCGTGGCGCGTCGGCTGACCCGCCTTCGCCGGCCCCTGCCTGCGGGGCCCGCCCGCGTGGCCGGCGACCGACGGGGCCGCCTCCGCTCAACCGTTGCATCTTCCTGGCCGTGACTGATCCGGGTCTTCGAGCCGCCTGACGCCGGCTCTCGGACCTCGGCGTCGCGTGATTGCGCCGATTGTGCCCGCCAGGTCCCACTTCTGTGAAACTTGTGGCGGGTATCATGTGTAGTCATAATGTGGATGTGTAGTCATCATGTGGACGCAGGATCGCCACAGGGCTCGGAACGTCACGGACCGGGGTCCATGAGACAGGCCGACAATAATCTCCGCCGCCTTCGCCAGCGCCTCGGCGTGACGATGTGGCTGCGGCAGGCGGTGTGGGTCACCGCCGGCTACCTGCTCGCCTGGGGGGTGGTGGTCGTGATCGCCCGCGGGGCTGCGGACGCCGACCGCGGCCTGCTGGCCTGGGGGCTGATCGGCGTTCCTCTCGCCATCGCCGCCGCCGGGGTCTGGATTCAACGCAAACTGCCCGACCTTGCCACCCTCCGGGCGGTGATCGACCGCCAGAGCGGGGCGGGGGGCCTGGTCATGGCCGAGGCGGAGACCGGCCTCGGCGACTGGGAATCAAACGTTCCGCAACTCCGCGCGCCGCGGCTCCGGTGGCGCGGCGGGCGGGGCTGGGGCATGTGCGGCCTGGCGGGCGTGTTCGCGGCCGCGGCCTTCCTCGTGCCCCACTGGTTCGTCGCCGCCGCGGCCACCCGGCCGCTCGACATCTCCCGCGAGGCGGACCAACTCTCCGAACAGATCGCCGCCCTCGAAGAGCAGCAGCTACTCGACAAATCCGAAATCGAGGCGATGGAGCTCAAGCTCGAGCAGCTCCGCGAACAGGCGGCCGGTGAAGACCCGGTCAAGACCTGGGAGGCCCTGGACCATCTCGACCGCTCGGTGAAGCAGACCGCGGAACAGGCGGCGGAGGACGCGCTGAGCGAAGTCGAGATGATCGCCCCGGCCGAGGCCCTGGCCAAGGCCCTGGATGCCGAGGGCGAGTCCTTCGATCCTCGGCAGCTTGCCGAGGCGATGGAAGACCTGCAGAACATGATGGGCGAAGCGGCGGCGGACTCCCCGGCCCTTCAGGAAGCCCTGCCCGACGAACTGCTCGAGGCCCTGCGACAGGGTGAGTTCGACCACGCCCAGCTTACGCAGGCCGCGGAAGCGATGCAGCTCACCCGCGAGCAGGTCCGGGAGATGCTCGAGCGC
>CAYFQS010000238.1:0-6166 GCA_964345245.1 uncultured Planctomycetaceae bacterium
GTGGAGGCCCAGCAATCGGAAGGTCGCCCGAGCCAGCACGTTCAGGGCCGGCTCCTCCAGACCCATCGCTTCGAGCATCTCCTGCCGCTCGGCGGGGTCGATGTCCACCAGTTCGGCTTCGAGCTTGGCGCAGACGGCCGCGGCCTGCCCGCCGTGTTCGGCAGCGTAATCGAACACCCCCTTCGCGTGGGCGCTTTCGCCGCCGATCTCGTCCTCGCCGATGTTCGCCACGTACAGCACCGGCTTGGCGCTGAGCAGGGCGAGCGAGGCCAGGTCCTTGCGCTGCTCGGCGGTGAGATCGAGCTGCCGGACAGGCCGGCCCTCGCTGAGCGCGGCCTGGCACTGCTCCAGCGCCGCGACGCGGGCGATCGCGTCCTTCGCCCCGGTGCGGGCCTTCTTCCGGGCGTTTGCCAGCGCGTTCTCCACCACCTCCAGGTCGGCGAGCATCAGTTCCGTCTCGACTTCTTCGATGTCGCGCACCGGGTCGATGGTGTCATGGACATGGGGGACGGCGGGGTCCTCGAAGGCGCGGACCACGTGCACGAGGGCGTCGACGTTGCGGATGTGGGCGAGGAAGCGGTTCCCGCCGCCTTTGCCCTCGCTCGCTCCCGCGGCGAGGCCGGCCACGTCCACCACCTGCAGCGTGGCGGGGGTGATCTTCTTCGGCGGGATGTATCGGGCGATCACGTCGAGCCGGGGATCGGGCACCGGCGCGACGCCCACGTTCGGCCGGGCCGCGTCGGTCCCCGCCGCGCCGAGCGCGGTCAACGCCTTGAAAATCGTCGTCTTGCCCACGTAAGGCAGCCCGACAATGCCTGCTTCCATGACGCTTCTCCGAAAAGGGTCGGGCAAGTGTAGCGACTGACCGGTCGATGTCGAGGGCGAACTTCCTTTCGGTAGGGTCGGGTAAGCAAGCTCCGCCTGCGCAGCCCACCACGCAGACCGCGGTGATCCGTGATTGCCGCGCGATCCGTTACAATCCGGTGATGGCGAAGACGTTGTCACGAGGCAAGACCCCGGACGTCGGCGAAGTCGGCGTCGTATGGGAAGACCTGCCGGCGCTGGGCGATTCGCCGGCCGCGACGCGGTTCGACCTGCGCTTGCTCTGGCCCGCCGATCGCCGGGACCGGCCCGTTGAAATCGAGATCGGCTCGGGCAAAGGCACGTTCCTCGTGCAGGAGGCGGCCGGCCGGCCGGACGTGAATTTCCTCGGCGTCGAGTACGCTCGGGAGTTCTGGCGGTATGCGGCCGACCGCTGTCGCCGGCATGCGCTCGACCCACAAGTGCGGATCGTGTGCGGCGACGCGCGGACGCTGATCGAATGGCACGCCCCCGACGCGATCTTCGCCCAGGCGCACATCTACTTCCCCGACCCCTGGCCGAAGAAACGCCACCATAAACGCCGGCTCATTCAGCGGCGATTCCTCGAACAGCTTCACCGCACCCTCACCCCCGATGGGCAGGTTCGCATCGTGACGGATCACGAGGACTACTTCGCGTGGATCGAGCGGGAGGTCGACGCATCGCACGATCTGTTCGAACGCGTCGATTTCGAGAAGCCGCTGTCCGGCGACGAACGGGAGGTGGTGGGCACGAACTTCGAGCGCAAATACCGGCGCGAAGGCCGGCCGTTTCACGCGGTGGCCCTGCGAAAACACTGACCCGTCCGCAATGGGACGAGGCGGGAACCGATCGGTCGAATCCCCCGCTCCTCAGCAGTGGATCAGGGCGACGTTACTGCGTGTCGCCGGGGCCGAGGTAGCGGGCGACGATGGTGTGGCCGGCCTGTTCGAGACGCGTCACGTCGGTGAAGCGGCCGGGGTACTGTTCCTGGTAACGCTGCCATTCGTGCTTCTCGAAGGCGAACCATCCGCCGTCGCTTCTCGCGAGATATGCCTCGATGCCTTCCGGCGGGCGGTACACGTCGACCTCGGCGTAGAAGAAGAGCTCGGGCTTGTCGGCGACGGCCTTGTCGGCCACGATCCGCGCCCCCTTGCCGCCGATCATCTCGCGAAGCGTCGGCGCGACGAGGTAGCTCGACCGCTCCAGTCGCTCGACGTTTTTGTACTCGTTGAACGCCATGGAGGCGAGGATGAGCAGGGCGATCATACCGCCCGCCGCGGCGAGGCGGCGGATGCGAATCCACGCGATCACGGTGCCCACGCCGGCAACGACCAGCGCGATCCCGAGACCGACCCGCAAGGGAAGGTCCTCGCCCGGCTGCTTCACCGCGGCGGCGACGAGCAGGCCGATCCCCAGCCCGGCGAAAATCATGCTGATCACGGTGGCGATCTGGCGCAGCTGCGTGCGGCGATCGTCGGAGAACGCCCCGCGATGCCACGCCGAGATGATCGCCCCGATCGGCGGGCAGACCAGTCCGAAGGTCACGTATCCGTACCGCGGTTGCATCATGAGCACAATCATGCAGATCACGAGGGCGGCGAGGAACGAACCGGTCGTGGCCCGCACAAGTCGCCGGCGGGTGTCATTCTCCTCGCCCCACACCGGCCGGGTGAAAACGAGCGGCAGCATCGCGGTGGCGGGCAGGGCGTAGACGAACAGCACCAGCGGCATGGTGACCACCCGGATCACCTGGCGGAACCCCTGGTGCAGGGAGAGCCGGCGCAGAATCTCGGTGATGCCGCTGGTGTCGGCGGTGGGCCGGTCGCCGACGATGAAGTACGCGGCGATCACCCACGCGGCGAAGATCGCGATGCCGATCAGGATCGGCGCCCACACGCTTGGTCGACCGAGCCATTTCCACCGCCGGGCGGCGATCGAGGCACCGAAGATCACGCCGAGCACCGCGGTCATTCCGGCGGGACCTTTGAGCAGCCACATCGCGCCCATGCTCAGCGCGACGAGGCCGGCGAAGCCGAGCGTAACCCAGGCCCTGCGCGATGCCCGGTCGTCTCCGGTGCCGGGACCGAAGCCGATCTCGATCAGCCCGAGTGAACAGACGGTCGATGTCAAGGTGTTGAGCGAATCGATATCGGCGCTTCGGCTCTGACTCCAGATCGCCACGAGGCCGAGGCAGGTAAACCCCGCCGCGAGGCCGCCCGGCTCATCGAACCATCGCCGGGTGAACCACCAGACGGTCAGGGCCATCGCGATGGCGCCGACCGCCGAGGGCAGGCGCCAGACCCATTCCTCGGCCTGACCGACCACCCGCTCGGTTACCGCCACGACCCAGTACTGTAGCGGCGGCTTGCGCAGGTACGGCTTGTCGAACAACGTGGGCACGATCCACCGGCCGGTCTGATTGATCTGGTGCCCGGTGATCGCCCGATGGCCCTCCGTCCGGGCCAGCGGCGCTTCCTCGATCGCCCAGAAGTTGCATATCGCCCCCACCACCACGATCAATCCGGCGGCCAGCCACGGATTGCGGGCGAATCTCGGAAGCGTCGGTTGTGCGGCGAGATCATTCATGGCGTTACGGGAACCCGCGGTTCGCGGGCCGGGGAGCGTACCGGCTAAATCGGCCTTTCGCAATGCATCGCGGCGCGCTCTCGCTTCCGCGAGGCGTGGGACTGCGGCGCGCCCTCGCTTCCGCGAGGCGTGGGCAGAGTTCGCCGCCGCCGCTCCGCTTCGAGTCCGATCCTGACGTCCCGGGCCTGCTGTCCAACGGGTCGCGCTCCGGGGGCTGTTCGATGAACTGACGTTACGATACCTTGTCGATATGCAGGCCCTGCAGACGATCGTCGAGTTCGCCTTCGCCCGCTACGCGCTCGGGGCGGCGATCGCCGTCGGGCTCGTCTGCTCGCTGCTCAGCGTGATCGTCGTGCTCAAGCGGATGGCCTTCATCGGCCAGGGAATCAGCCACGCCGGGTTCGGCGGCGTGGGCACCGCGGCGGCGCTCGGGCTCGCCGGACTCGCCCAGGACGTGGTGATCCTGATCTTCTGCCTCGGCGCGGCCTTCGGCATCGGCCTGTTCGTGCGGACTCGAAAAGTCGCCGCCGATACCGCCATCGGCATCGTCCTCGCCGCCACCATGGCCTGGGGCGTGCTCATGCAGAACCTGCGGGTCATGCTCCAGAGCTGGCCCCCCTATCGCGCGTGGGTCGGGACCATGGCCTACGTCCCGCCGTGGGAATCGATCCTCTTCGGCTCGCTGCTCGACGTCGGGCCCGTCGGCATGTGGGCCGCCATCATCCTCTGCCTCATCGTCATCGCGGTGTGCGCCGCGGTCTACAAGGAACTGATCTTCTTCACCTTCGACGAGACGGTGAGTCGCACCTTCGGCGTGCCCGCCGGGCCGATGCATTACCTTCTGCTCGTTATGCTGGCCCTGGTGGTGGTGGTGAGCATCAAGCTCGTGGGCTTCATCCTCGTCACCGCACTGCTCATCGTGCCCGGGGCGTCGGCCCTGGTGCTCAGCCGGCGGATGTCGGTCGTGCTCGTGCTCGCCGCGGCGATCGGACTGACCGGCACCGTGGGGGGATTGCTGATCAGTCTCGAACTCGGCGAGGTCTCGAGCGGCGCGTGTATCGTCCTGCTGCTGTTCGTGATGTTCCTTGCCGCCAACGCGTGGGGCCGGCTGCGGCGGGCGATTGGTTAACTCTTTACCCTGTGTCTTTAAGATGACCACTGTCGCGACCAATCCGACGGAACTGCCCGCCGGGGCGAGGCGGGTGGCGCTGGTCGCCGTGATCGGCGGAGCCGGGATTTTGGCGCTGAAGTTCGCCCTCTTCGCGATGACCGGTTCCGCCGCCTTGCTCGCCGACGCCCTGGAGTCGATCGTGAATCTCGTCGCGGCGTTGATGGCGCTGATCAGCACCTGGTACGCCGCCCGCCCCGCCGATCGCGAGCATCCCTACGGCCACGGGAACGTGGAGTTCTTCGCGGTGGGCGTGGAGGGGCTGCTGATCGTGCTCGCGGGGGCGACGTCGATCTTCGAAGCCGCCCGCCGGTTCTCCGTCGGGGCCGAGCCCCGGAACGTCACGATCGGGTTCATCGGCGCGGCGGTGATTGCCGTGCTCATGACCGTGCTCGGCGCTTACGTCTGGCGCGGCGGTCGGCGGTATGACAGTCCCACCCTCGTCGCCGACGGCAAGCACCTGTTGACCGACGTGGCGAGCACCGTCGCCGTGGTCGCCGGGCTGGTGCTGGTGCGCTTCACCGGACAGGTGTGGCTGGACGCGGTGGTCGCGGCGGCGATCGGGATTGTCATTTTCCTCACCGGCGGGCGGTTGCTGCTGGCGTCGTGGCGTGGGCTGATGGATCAGATCGACCCCGCCGACGACGCCGACATCCGCGCCATCCTCGACGCCCACGTCGAATCCGGACATATCCGCGGCTATCACAAGGTCCGCCATCGCCACGCCGGGTCGTTTCACTGGGTCGATCTGCACGTGCAGCTCGAGGGGGACATGACCGTGCGTCAGGCCCACGAGGCGGCCAGCGCGATCGAGCACGAGATCGAGCGCCATCTCGGCCGGGCGAACGCGACGGTGCACGTCGAGCCGCCGGAGGCGGCGTGACCCCATCTCCGGTGAAGTGTCGTACAATATGCGTCGGCGTGGACGTGACGGCCGCCGGTCCCGGTCTTCGGACCGGGGCGGGAGGAAAGTCCGAACACGTTCGGACCACGGTGGTGGGTAACGCCCACCGCGCCGGCTGGGAACGGCCGGCGCAGGGAAAGTGCCACAGAAAACAGACCGCCCCGCCACTGAATGGACCCGTGCCTACGTCGTGCCCGGCGCATCACACCGGTCCATTCAGTGGCGGGGTAAGGGTGAAAAGGTGCGGTAAGAGCGCACCGCCGACCGGGTGACCGGTCGGGCACGGCAAACCCCACCGCGTGCAAGGCCAAGCAGCGACGACGATGCTCGATCGTGCATCGCCGGCCGGTCCGACCGACGCCCGCCGCGGCGGGCGACGTCGCGGGTAGGCCGCTCGAGCCCGCCGGCAACGGCGGGCCTGGATGAATGGCCGTCTTCCGCTTCACCGCGGAAAACAGAATTCGGCTTACCGTCCACGCCCTTCAATCGGGCGGTCGTCGGAAACGGCGACCGCCCGTTTTGCCTTTCGCGACCAGAAAAGGTGTCAGGATGATTTATTGGGATGCGCAGAGGCCGCAGTCATGCGTCGGGTAGGCAAGCCCGCGCCGTAGGCTGGAATGGGTAGGGTGGCGCAGAGCGAGTCGGCGAGCGATGCCCACCACGCA
>CAYFQS010000239.1:0-6121 GCA_964345245.1 uncultured Planctomycetaceae bacterium
TCTTGCAAAACCCTCCGAAGTGTGGCGGAACGCCCGCCTTTGATCGCTTCAAAAAACGTGACTCCTGTTGATTGGAGTATACCACCCTGGCTGCAGTTGTCAAAGCCCTTTTTTTCTAAATTAATGTAAATAGTTGTTATCAAATGCTTTGAGGCAATACGCCGCCATGGTTTGTGGTACAATTCCGCCATCAGGTGACAGGTGCCCGTAACTCAGGAGACCTACGATGAGCGGACTGGCGGAATTGGGCAACCTCTGGAACTCCATCCAGACCCGGCTCTTCCCCGTTTTGGAGGATGAACTGGGCGAACTCGATGACCGGCACCGCCCCGCGCTACGCCGCCTCTGCGGCTGGGAAACCCTCGGCGAGATTCCCGGCGAATCCACCTTCTCGCGCGCCTTCGCCACCTTCGCCGAAGATCAACTGCCCCAACACATTCACGAGGCGATGATCCAAGCCCGCTACGGCGACAAGATCGCCGGGCACATCAGCCGCGACGCCACCGCCATCCACGGCCGCGAAAAGGCCGCCAGGAAAGAGCCCAAGCCCGTGCCGCCCGCCAAGGGTGAAGGCCCCGCCTCCCCCCAACCCACGCGCCTCCAGCGCCAGCTCGCACGCACCCGGGACGAGAACCTCGCCGACCTGCCGCGGGCCTGCGACTGGGGCACGAAGAAAGACAGCAAGGGCAAGAAGCAGAGTTGGCGCGGCGAAAAACGCCAGTTCGCGCCGGCCCAAGCGATTCGCTATCGCCAGCGCAGCAGCGCCGAGCGCGTCAACTCCCACCTGCACGACAACCACGGCGCCCGGCACGTGCGGGTACGCGGCGCGGCCAAAGTGGCGGCGCACCTGTCCTTCGGCTTGCTGGTCATCGCCGCCGAGCAACTGCTCGCGATGCTGTGCTGAAAACCCGCAAGGCCGGCAATTGACCGTCGGAAGGCGCCGCCGCAAGGAAGGTAACGGACGCCGTTTGGCCGCAGGCCCCGCTTGGCGAAGCTCAAAAGCCCGCCACGACCTGAAACATGCCCGGATGACGCAGTCGGGCGGTCTTCACTCGCGTGACACGCTACCAGACTGCGGCAACAAGCCGTCACCGACGGAGTTTTGCAAGAGGCTCTCATGTTCTCGTCGGTGGATTCAATCGCGTTTCAGAAAACGCTCGACCGGGGCGTCGGCATTGAGTTCCAACGCCGCCCGCGCGGCCGCTTCGGCATCGGTGGTACGGCCCAACCTGGAATAGACCGCGGCGAGGCGAACGTGATGAATCGCCCGCTCCGGTTCGATCAACGGCAGGGCCGCCACGTGCTGCAGCGCTCGTGAGGGGTCGGCCTGTTGCAGGGCGAGAGTCGCGGCCTGCTCGCGCAGCGTCGCGTCGTACGGCTGCCGGGCCAGGGCCCGTTCCGCCGCCCGCAGCGCCTGGTCCAGCGCCCCCGTCTTCCGGTACAGCGACATCAGCGTCCGGGCGTGGGCCCCGCTCTGCTGGTCCAGCCGATCCATCGCTTCGAGATGCGGGATCGCCGCCTCCGCCTCGCCCAACGCGAGGTACGTCTCGGCCAGTTGCCGGTCCGCCCAGGGGTCGACCGGCCGGGCCTCGGCGTAGCGCAGCAGCAGCGGCAGGGCGGTCTCAAACCGCCTCTGCTCCAGTGCACGCTTCGCCGCGAGTTGCAGCACGTCCGGATGACCGCGATGGGCGGTAAGCAGCTCTTTCAACCGGCCGACCTTATCCTCCGCCGCGCCGAGCTGCCGGGCGATCTCGTCACTCGCCGGCTCCGGGGCCAGGCCCCATCGCCGGACCTGGTCGGCCGCCCACGTTCGAAAGTCCGAGAGGAACGCCTCGGCGGTTTGCCCCGTCGCCTCGGTGATCAGCTCGTTCTGCGGCACCCCGGCCCGGGCGAGTTCGAGCATGGTCACGATCATCGGCTGGCCCCACGTCTCCACGATGTACTCCGACATCCAGTGCGACTGGGCGTACGCCAGGGGCCGATCGATCGGCGTCTTCGGCCGAATGAACGCCCAGTTGATCTCGTCGAGGTCGAACAGTCTGTCCTCGGTCAGCGCCTTGGCGAGCAGGCGGCAGGTCGAGTAATCCCGCGGGGCCGGCTCCTGCGAGACCGCGCACGCTTCGGTGAACCAGTGCGGAATGCGGTTCTCCGTCGCGGCGAGCGTGATCGTGTGCGTGTACTCGTGGCGGATCACCCGCGGCCAGTCGAAGGGTCCGGCATGGTGTCGGCCGTCCCGCGGCGGCGTCATCGAGATCACCGGGCCGGTGCACGCCCCGATGGTCCAGATCCACGGCATGCCCGTGATCCGCACCGCGAACCACCGCTTGTCCGGCATGAGTTCGATCTGCGTCTTGCGCTCCGGTTCGTGGCCGTACACGGCGACCAGCTCGCGGTGAATCTCTTCGAGGTAGGGCGGCATGTCGCGGGCGAGGGCTTCGTCGATGCCCGGGCGATAGCGGATGATGAAGTGCTCGGTTTCGATGCGGCCGTACTCGTCGAGGGCTTCAAAGAGCTTGAGGTTGTTCGCCGCCTCGCGGTTGAACGGATCGAGTTCGGTCACGCCGCGGAGCACTTCGAGGGCGCGCTGGTCGCGGCCGGACTGGCTGAGCAGGTTGGCCAGGGCGAGCTGCGGTGCGGGCCAGTTCGGCTCGCGGGCGATCGCCCGGCGAAGCATCTGCTCGCCGCGCTCGTACTGCCGGCCCATCGAGAGGTACTCGCCGACCACGTAGTACGCCAGCGGGCTGCCGGGGGAGAGGGCCTCGAATTGATCGATGGCGTCGCCGAAGGCGGCTTTGTCGTAAGACAGCGCCGCGGTTGCCGCGTCGCAGGCCAGGAGCATGCGGTGGCGGGGCAGTCGCCGGCGCGCGTGGTCGATGACCTGCCGGGCCGACGCCGCGTCCTTCTGGGTGAGGTAGAGCTTCGCTTCGAGCAGGGCCGCTTCGGGATGGGCTTCGTTGAGTTCGCGCAGGCGTTCGACGGCGCGGCGGGCGCCGTCGAAATCGAATCGGGATAGGGCGAGTTCGCCGAGCCGCCGCCACGTCTCCCGGGCCGTCGGATTCAGCCGCAGGGCGTCGTGGAGGGCTTCCACGGCCTCGCGGGGATTGTCCTTGTCAACCAGCAACTCGGCCTCGGCGACGAGGGCGGGCCAGTGGAACCGGTCGACCTGCTGATGCGCCCGGCCGAGCAGGTTGAGGGCGGTCTGGTAATCGCGGGCCGGCCGACCTTCAAGTTCGGCCAGTTCCTCCAGGGCCAGGGCGATGGCGACGAGGTCCTCGGCTTCGGTGGGGGGGCCGGTCTCAAGCCGCTCGACGACCGGGATCAGGGCGGCGACGGCCTGACCGCTTCGTCCCAGTTCGCGCAGGGCCCGGCCGACGAGAAGCTGAGCCGCGGGCGACGGATCGTCGCCCACGAGGTCGACCACGTGTTCAAGATCGCCGCGCTCGTAGGCGGCCCGGGCCCGCAGCATGGGCGGGGTTTCGGCGGCCCGCAGCAGCGGATGGTCGTACTGCCCCCGGGCGAGCAGCACGCGTGGATCGTCGCCCGCTTCTTCGGGCAGTTCATCCAGCAGGCCGTGGAAGATACGAAGCTCGCGCCGTTCCTTGTTGCTGAGCAGATCGTCGTCGACGATCGCCCGCAGGGCGGTGGAAAGCTCGACCGTCTTCGGCACGAGCTGTTCGCCTTCGTCCTGTTCCTCCTCGTGATCGATTGCAGCGGGAACGGGCCCGGCCAGGCCGAACAGCCCCACGAGCATCAGCGTGATGAGCTTGCGTATGTTCATGGCGTGGAATGATAGCTCCCGCGACAGTGGTTGATCGCCCTTGCTACGGTTCGCCGCCCTTGGCGGTTCGTGCCGGCGACTCGCGCGAAGGGCATCGGCCCTCACACCGCCACAGCGCCGGCTTCGTCGCGCTCGATCCGCCGGTACAGCGTGTCGCGCTCGACGGGCTGAAAGCCCGCTTCGATGATCGCTTCGCGCAAGTCGCGGACGGTCGTCTCCTGGTGCGTGTCGTCGGTGTCGACCTTTGTGATGTCGTACCAGACGACGGTGCCGTCGATGTCGTCCACGCCGTAGCTCAGCGCGAGCTGGGCGAGTCCGAGGGTCTGCATGATCCAGAAGGCCTTGACGTGGTCGAAGTTGTCGAGCACGAGCCGGCTCACCGCGAGCATCTTCAGGTCTTCGAGCCCCGTCGGGCCGGGCAGGTGATTCAGCGCCGACTCTCCCGGTACGAAGGGCAGGGGGATCACGGTCTGAAACCGCCCGGCGTGGCCCGCCTCGATGGCCTCGTCCTGCGCTTGCCGCAGCATCATCAGATGCCGCACCCGGTCTTCGAGCGACTCGATGTGCCCGTAGAGGATCGTGGCGTTGGACATCAGCCCGAGCCGATGCGCGGTGCGGTGCACTTCGAGCCACTGGGCGGAGCGGATTTTGCCTTTGAACGCCTCGTCGTGCACGCGGTCGTCGAAGACCTCCGCCCCGCCGCCGGGCAGCGATCCGAGCCCGGCGTCGATCAGGTCGCGCAGCACGCCGTCGATGTCCTTCGGTCGGCGGTCGATCCGGGCGAGGTGCACGATCTCCACCGCGGTGAACGCCTTGGCGTGCACCTCGGGGGCCTCGGCCCGGAGGGTCCGCAGCATGTCCGTGTAATAGCTGAACGGCAGCCAGGGATGCAGCCCGCCGACGATGTGAATCTCCGTCGCCCCCGCCTCGCGGGCGAGCCGGGCCTGTTCCCGCACGTCGTCCATGTCGCAGGCGTATGCCCCGGCGTCGTCCTTCTTGCGATAAAAGTCGCAGAATTGGCAGCTCAGGGCGCAGATGTTCGAGTAGTTGAAATGGCGATTGACGTTGTAGTACGCCACGTCGCCGTGCCTGCGGCGACGGACGATGTCGGCGAGCCGGCCGATCTCGTGGATGTCGTCACTCGCCAGGAGGGCGCGGACGTCGTCCCCGTCCAGCCGCTCGCCGCGATCCACCTTCTTCGCGATGTGAAACAGGTCGTTGCTCAACGCCGATTCTCCACAAGGGTTCGCGGCGGATGATAGGCGGTCGATCTTTGCCTTTCATCATCGCAAGTCGGCCCGCAGGGGTTCGCGAAGGCCCGGATCGGCCCGGCGCGCGCCTCGGAAGTCCGGGGAATCGCTCATTGACCGCTCCGAAGCGTCCGATATGAACCCAGAGGGTCGATTTCCGGCCGAGCTGCGCGCCAATGAGTGGTGGTCAAGAAAATACGACCGACCGGTCGCCGCCGGTCGGCGGCCGCGACGAGGCAACGGTCCTCGAGGCGATGAACCGCCTCCAGGCCGAACTCGATGAGCTGCGCCGTCAGTACGACGCGATGCCGCCGTCGACACGTCACCAGCCGGACGCCAGACGTCGGCAGCGGATGTTCGATCGGCTGAAGCGCCTGCGCGACCGCCACCGCGCCTGCCGCGCCCGCCGGGCCGACCTCGAAGCGCACGAAGCGGAAGTCCGGCATCGTGAATCGCTGCTGCGCCAGCGCTGGCTCGGGGTCAACCGGCAAGCCGAGCAACTCCGCGAGAAAAAGCGGAAGCTCAAGGAGTGGGAGGCCGCCTATCTCAATCGCCGGCAACGCCTGCACAAGTACAAGTCCATCCTGGACGAGAAGTCCGGCGAGGTGAACGAGGAACGCGAGGAGGTCGAGGCCCTTCGCGAGCGGTGCCAGCACGTCCTGCGGATGCGCGAAGACCTTGCCGCGACGCATCGCATGCTCGAAGCCACCGAGCACCGCATGATGCGCCGCTGGAAGACGCAGGGCGCGCTCGGGCTCACCGCCGCCGTCGTGGTGGTCGTCGGCTTCGTCATGGCGATGAGCTTCGGCCTGGGCTACCGCCTGGCCGATCCGACCTGGGTCGCCAGCGCGGTCGTGGTCAACGAATCGCAGAGCGGCGGGGGCGACGATCGCTGGCTCGAAACCCAGCGAGCCCAACTCATGCGGGCTTCGACGCTCACGCGGGCGATCCATCGCATGGCCGGCCGCAACGTCGTGGTCGCCGAATCCCCCGATGCCCTGCGGCAGCGGATCAGTCCGAGACTCACGCTCCACGAAGAGGCGGCCGGGCGGCTGCGTATTGAACTGCGCGGTGAGAACCGCCAGGTGCTGCC
>CAYFQS010000240.1:0-6118 GCA_964345245.1 uncultured Planctomycetaceae bacterium
AAGCGGCAGGGTGACAGACAACATCGCTCGCAGTCGCATCAGTTGAATCACGGTGTTCTCACTTTCTGAACGATGGCAGTCCCGCTGACAGGCCGCCTGATCCATGGCCGCGGCTGATGCCTGACGAGCGTCATCTTTGGTTTATCGATTGACTCGGTTGTTTTCCGTGGGCAGACGCGCGTCGACCGGGTCGAGGAAGAAGCCGGCAAGGTAATTGCCGAATCCGCGCCCCTTCATTTTGTCGTAATGCAGGCGAACAGCGCCGGCGACGTTCCATGAGATGTACTGGCCCTGTTCCTCACTCTCGGCGACGACTTCCCGTTCATCGAGCACTTCACCCGTGCTCGCATCGATCAGCCGGACACGCGTCGCGTAGTCGTGGCCGCCGGCGGCGTAGAGCGTCAGCGTGTGCGTCCGACCGTCGGTGAACTCGAGCAGGTAATCCTGCTGCTTCTCCCGGTAGTCGCTGCCGGGCGGGAACGAGGCCCGGTCGGTACTGCCCTCGGCGGCCTTGAGCAGAAAGCGCTCGTGCTCGATGGGACGCGGCTGGTGGCCCGCCTTGCGACGGAACGACCGACCGTCAATCTGGAAATAGTCCGGCACAGTAGGATTGTTCGGGCTGGTCCAGTCGCCGACGATGTAGAAACCATCCCGGCCATACCGGCCCTTCCAGTGGCCCTGGGTCTCGGCGTCAATGCCCACGAACTCCGCCCGGGCCTGCTGAGGCATGGAGTCAACCGGATCGGACTGGGGCCCCTCACCGGCGGCGTTGACGATGCTCACCCGGTAGAAGTAACGCCTGCCGTTGGTGACGGTGCTGTCCACGTAAGTCGGCTTGGGATGCACCGCATCGGTGATTTTCTCGAACGGCCCGTCCGCCGACGTGCCACGGTAGACCTGGTAGCCTTCGATGATGCCGGTGTGACTGGTGTTCCACTGAAGTTTGACCTGCCCGTTGCCGAGGGTGCCGGTCACGCGAGGGGCGATCTCGGGGGCAGCGGCCGGGGATTCATCCGGCGTCCAGCGGTACATGACGATCTTGCACCAGCCGTTCTCCTGGCACAGCGCGACGTACTCGCCGGTCGAGGGAAGGTGAAACGCCTGAACCGCGCTCTGGTCCCGGTCGAAGTAGCCGGCCATGCCGTTGATCTCGGGCCCGGCCCAGAACTCGATCACGCGGTTGCCGTGGCGCAGGTCGTAGACCTTCACGTTGCCCGGCCGGCCGCCGGTGTAGAGGTAATGATCCACCACCACCACGCCGTGCCCGCCGTCGAGGTAAAACTCACTCGGATCCATGGCCAGCGGGAACTCGACGGACGAGGTGCGGTTGCCCTCGCTCCATCGCGGGTATCGGGCCACGTAGGTCGTACGCCCCCGCACGTCCTTCACGCCGGGGTACATCGGCGTGGAACCGGCGAGGACCATGGTGTCGGCGTCGGCGTCGTAGCGGGTGAACTGAAGGGTATCGAACGGCTCAGGCGCTTCGAAGACCTCCGGAGCCTGTTGCCACTTCGGCACGCCGTTCTGCAGACCTGCGAACTTCAGGTGCACCACTCGGTTGGAATGCCAGCCGGTGTACCACACGTCGCCGTTGGCATCGACGTCGATCTTGGTGCCGGATTGCCGGAGCAGATTCTCGTGGGTCCGGTATTCCTCGCTCTGGGCTTTGCCGTCGATCGGGCCGCCGCCGTGTCCGTCCACCCACACGTAGGGCCGCCTTTTCTCCCAGGGCGCGTTGGCCGGCCATTCCTGCGGCTTTTTGCCTTTTTGCGTACCGATCGCCGCCGCCGGGATGGCGGTGTGGCCGTGACCATCGCGGTCGAAGCGGTAGAAGAAAATGTCGCCCTGTTCGCGCAGCGCCAGGATGCGCTCGTCTTCCATGCGCAGAATCAACGGCGCCGAACGGTCGCGCCGGCCCTTGTATTCCAGCGGAAACGCGTTGATGTTCGCGGTGAACGCCTCAAAGGTTCCCTCCTCACCCGGGCCTTTCGACCAGTCGAGTTTATACATCTGATCGGCACCGGCATGCGCCACCGTCTTGTCCGCCGGGTCGAGCGTCGCGCCGTCGAAGATGTAGCCGAGGCTCTGCAGCTTCCAGTCGGCCTCGGGATCGTCGGCGTTGATCGCCTCGGGGGCGAACGCGCGCAACGAGGTGGCATTGGCCATCAGTCCGGCCGGGACGTAAAGGTTCGGCCACCCGGTCGAGCTGACGTAAATGTTGCCCTCGGCGTCCACGCCCACGCCGGTCAACCCGTTGAACTTATCGTCGCGCACCTCGCCGGCGACGCCGGAATAGATGCCGCCCTTGTCGCCGATGGTGCCGACCAGCTTCGGCTTGCCCGAAATGTCGTAGACGCGCGCCTGCTGGTCCGGGCCGTTCTCGGCCACGATCAGGCGACGGCGCTGCTTATCGACGGCGAGGGCAGTAGGCAGTTGCAAGTCGCTTATCGTCACTTGAACTTCGCCGGTCTGCGGGTCGAGCTTCACGATCTCCGGGTCGTGGGAGTAGGCCCCCTCGCGCCAAAGCTCGAAGGGGGTTTGCTCAAAGCCCTCGCGGATCACCCACAGCCCCCCGTCCTCGCCGATGGCCAGCGGACCGGGACGCTGGAACTGGAATTGCCGAAGCTTTTCAAGCGACCGGGCGTTGTACACCTCGATGCGGCCTTGATGATGATTGCTGACAAACAGCTCGCGGTCGCTCGCCGCCAGGCCCCGCACTGCTTTATGCCCCTTGGCCCCGTCGGCGACCGAAACAAAACGCTGTCCGCCGGACAGATCTCGATCGAGTCGCAGAAAACCCGTCTTGTGCGACGCGAAGACATGCTCGGCATTCGCCGCCGCGGCCATGCCCGCCGGCGGCGTCTTACTGTCCGGGGCGATCTGCTCACCATCGCGAAAGGCGGCAATGCGGTGGCCCTGTTCCTCAAAGAAACTCGTGACAAAGCAGGTGCCGTCCGGCGCGGTGTAAAGGCCCGTCACGTTGAAATTGAACGTGTTTTCGATCGGCCCGGGCAGCGTGTTGCCAAACCACGACGTGCGGTAGTCCAGCGTCGGCCGCGTCAGTTGAATCTGATCGATCACCGCGGTGGCCGGGTTGGCTTTGCTGCCCCCTTCCACCACCATGCCGACGTACACCGTCGCCTGGTCGAACTCGAATCGGTTACCGAGCACCGGCATGAATCGTCGACCGTCCCACGAGTGGTACACCCCGAAGCGACCGTCCTTGCGGATGATCCGCAACCATCTCGGCTGGTCCGGCGAGGGGCTTCTGCGCCCCCCGACGCGGTAGACTTTCCCCATGCTGCGGGATGAGCCGCCTTCGACGCTCTCGACGACCCGGATGCCCGCCCGCGCATCGTCGCCCTGGATGTCGGTCAGCCGAAACTGTAGCTGGAAGTCGCCCTTGACCGGGGTGTGGAAGAACGTCCGGCCAGCGCTGTGGATCACGAGTTGCTCGCCCAGCTCGCCTCGCACCACCTGCTCGCGGGGGATTTCACCCGAGCGATCGACCTGCCAGGTTGCGGTCGGCCCGTTCCCATGCTGAGCCATCGCCACGCCCCAGCAAACGGTCACCACGAGGCAAATCACGGAAACAAACGCATCTGTCCTTGTGCCGACCGGCCGGCTCTGATTACGCATGAGATTAATCCTTTCTGACATGAGCTTCGCCTTCCCTCGACGATTGCTGCGCCATGACTCGCCGCGATGAACGCCGTGCGGCGTACGACACAACGCTCCGGCCCATATTGGACCACAAATGGACACATCCGGAGTCCAAGTTTTTACCTTTTGATCTGGTTGAGGTCAATCCCCGATCCCGGCAATCGGGCTCAAAGCATCTATTTGGCCGCGTAAAACGCAGGGATTCGCCTTGACACGTCCCCGTCGTGGGGTACACTCATAGAGAGTTTGGACAATTATTGGGCCTCTTCGACGAAAGGCCAGGGCCTCTCATGCCGGCAACTCGCCGTCAGACATTGAGCGATTCAGTACCGCTCGACGCACCGGCCGTGGTCGATCCGTATCTCCCGGCCGGCGCGCAGACGCTGCATCGACTCCGGAAGCTCATCGAAGCCCGCGACCTTCACCGCGGCGATCGCCTGCCCTCCGAACGCGCCCTCGCCGAGCGGTTCGGCGTCGCCCGCGCCACCGTCCGCGATGCCTTCCATCGACTCCAGCAGCAGGGACTGATCTACACCGGGTCGCGCGGCGAACGCTACCTCGCCCGACACGCCTCCAACGCCAACCGCCTCATGCAGCACAGCATTGTCATGATCGGCAGCTACGTCGGCCAGGCCATCGCCGGCCACCAGGCGCCGGGCTGGGGCGAGTTCATGGCCGTCGCATGCCACCGCCGCATCCTCGCCCGGGACATGCACGTGATCCTCTATCAGCCCAGCGTCGATCATGAGCCGCCGATCCCCGACCACGAGCGACGGTTAGCCGACCTGCTCGAACAGCCGCCCCGCGGGGCCGTTCTCGCCGAGGCCGCCGGGCATCGACGCCACGTCAAACAGCTCGCCGAACGTTTTCGCGCCGCCGGCGTGCCCACGGTGGCCTACGGCGATGACGACGACCTGGCCGCCTTCGACCGCGTCGCGTCCGATCACCACGCCGGCGCCGCCATGCTCACACGCTGGTGCCTCGACCAGGGCCGGCGCCGCATCCTCCTGGTCGGCCCGGCGCTCGGGCGCGAGTTGCACTGGTGCACGCAACGCCGCCGTGGCTACGAACAGACCCTCAAGCAGGCCGGGCTCACCCCCCTGCCGCCGCTGGAGATTCCGTCGGTCGACCTCGACCGGCTGGAACCCGAACGCCGCTTCGAGGCCCTGGCTCGGCTCGCCGTGGGCTACCTCAACGATTATCTCCGCGGCCCCGACGCCGTCGACGCGATCCTCTGCCCGTCCGATGGCAACGCCATCCCCGTCATCGCCGCCTGCCGCATCCTCGGCCGGCAGCCGCACCGCGACGTGACCGTGGTCGGCTACGACAACTACTACGCCGACAGCCCGGAGCGGCGCTTCGAGCCCACGCCGCCCGCCGCCACCATCGATAAACGCAACGCCGAGCTCGGCGTCGGGCTCGTGGACCTACTGCTCGAACGCCTCGACGCCCCGGCCGACGCACAGCCCGTCCGCCGCATGATCGAGCCGGAGTTGATCGTCACGAACCACCCAGGCGAGACCGTCTCGCAAACGTAACCGCACCCCGTTCTCGGGCGCATCGCCGGCCGGCACGGCCGAACACAAAGGAGGACTTCAAATGAGACCCCGCACGTATCACCACCCTCCCTTCAGGAAAGGAGACTCGAAGATGCATCGCACCACTCATCGTACCCCCGGTTCCACCAGAGAAGGAGACACCCCCATGACTCGCAACCTTGCCATGACCATCGCCGCAATCGCCCTGCTGACCGTCGGTTTGACCGCCGCGAGTACGCGGGCCGTCATGATCACCGGCGACGGCTGGACGGCTTCGGCCGGTGACGCCGCGCCATCGGGCAAATTCCTGCATTTCGCCGGTTCGCCGGCAGGCACCACCAACTTCAAAGTCGGCTTCCAGCCCGACACATTGGTAGGGGACGCCGATGGTGAGGAATTCGTATTTGAATTCGACATGAAAGTAGTCACGGCGCCCGTTCGGACCCAGCATGACATTCGCATCGCGCAGGATGAGGACAACAACAGTGTCATCAACAACAGCATTCAGCCGACGAACGCCCCTCTGAATGAAGGACTCGGCTGGTTCCGTCTGACCAGTCCGTTCACCGTGACCACGAGCGATGAGACAGACGATGATGTGGACAACCCGACCAGCGAAATTCGGTTTCCTGGAGGTACATCGCTCAATGGCATCAAGAGCTTCGTGCGCGGCGGAGATAGTTTCGAGGCGTTCTACGACAACATCTCACTCCGGCGGGTTTCCGACGGACAGGAGATGCTGCCGAACGGGCCGTTCACGTTTGAGAGCGATGAGGTCGGCAGCGCGCCGGCCAATGTCTTCGACCAGGGCAACCCTGATACATTCGAGGTCGTCCCCGAGCCGGCGTCGCTGGCGCTGTTCGGCCTCGGCGGGCTGCTGATCGCCGGCCGCAGGCGGCGGCAGGCGTGAAGGATTC
>CAYFQS010000241.1:0-2039 GCA_964345245.1 uncultured Planctomycetaceae bacterium
CAAGCTTCACCGCGCCGAGATGCCCTTCGCGCAGCGTGGCGGTCCAGTACCGGCGACCGTCGCGCAGCTCGGCGGTGTATTCCTTGATCGCGACCCCGTCGAGCCCGGTCACCGCCAGCGCGGCCGGGGTGTCCTCCGGCAAGGAGAACGAGAGCGTCCGCGCGTGAGCCCCGGCCACCTCGTACACCAGTTCGTAGTGTGCGTGGAGCACGTCCGGCTCGACGCGGAAGAAGTTGTAGGTCCGGGCGGTGAGCCGGGGCTCGATCCGCGCCACGCGCAGGTCGAGCGCGAACGGCGGGGCCTCGTAGCGATAGAGCAGATCAGTCGCCACATCGGCGAGCCCGTAACGGTCTTTCTCCTTTTCATCGAGCGGGGTGAGGCGGTCGGTGGACGCGGGGCGGACCCGCATGTTGCGGCCGGCCTGGACCGCGATCGCGCCGCGGTCGCGCTCCGCCCCGACCGCCGCGCAGACGGGAAACGCCAGCTCCGTCGCCGGCCAGTCGTCCAGCCAGCCCGCCGGGGTGCGGACGGCCCGGAAGTAGACGTTCGCCGTGTCACCCGGCGACACGCCCTCACTGAAGCGCACGTGGACCCGTTGATCGCCGCCGTCGCCGGCGTAGGTCTGGTGCGTGATCGGCCGGCCGCCGCGATGGTTCACCTCCCGCACCTGCCGGCCGGCGGGCAGGAGGAAGTCAAAATCGAAGAGCTCCCCCCCCGCGGGTTAAATCGCGAACCCCCCGCCGATCTCGACCTGCTTCTCATCCAGCACGAGCACGAGGTTGGTCGTGGTGCGGAAGGTCGCCTCGGGCATCTTGAACCGGGCGGTAAGCTCGAAGCCCGGCCGGGGCACGTAGTAGGCGACGAGGGGACGAATGGGCGGGGCGCCGGGCTCGGCTTCAAGCACGCTGCCCGGCAATGCACCGCGAAGGGTCGACAGATCGAGCGGCAGCCCGCCGTCCACCGTCAGTCGCGGCACGGTCAGCCGATCCTCAACCAGCAGCCCGGCGACCATCACGTGCCCCACCGTGTCCAGCGGCTGGAAAAAGGGCATGGCCCAGTCGTCGGCGACCGGCTCGCGGCGCTCGGCGGTCACCGCGATCACCACCGACTCCGCCGCCGCGCGGCGCAGCTTCACCGTCAAAACCCGCTCGCCCCCGCGCTCGTCCACCGACCAACGCGCGAGCTGCGGCGTGTCGACCTTCAGAATGTCGAAGCCCTCGGGCACGGCGAAGCGGGCCTCGTCGATCGCCCGGTGCAGCACCGACAACGACACCGTCGCATGCAGACGCTCATGCGCGGCAGTCACTTCGTCGACCATCACGCTGCGGGCGACGACCACGCGGTCGGCCTGGGCGAGGCGACTGTTCAGCGACATCACGAGGGTGAGCGGTCCGCCGCCGGCCACGAGCTCGAAGCGGGTGACCTCGGCTTCGGCGTCGAAGACGCGGGAGGCCACGGCGGCGCCGCTCTTGACCTCGACGTCGCCCGGCACGGTCAGACGCAATCGCGTGGCCGGCGGCGTGGGCAGTTCGACCTGCAGCACCTGCGTGGCGGCGCCGGCCGACAGCGGCGCGACCGCTTCCATGACCAGTTCGTGCGCGCCAGGGCCTTCGAGGAACGTGAGCACCCGCCCGTCATCGGCGAGTCCGACCGGAGCGGGGCGCTCGCCCGCGCGGAGCGAGCGAAAGCCCACGCCGGTCACGTCAAGCGGCAGCGCGTGCAGGCCGTCGGCCATCACCTCGGCGGTGAGGGTGCCGGTGATGATCGCCCGGCCGTCGCGGGCGGCGATGTCGTATTCGGCGGCGACGAGGGCCGCGGACCGCGGGGCGTGGTCCTGCGGTGATTGCTTCGCCTGCTCCAGCAGCTTCTGGAACGCCGCGCGCTTGAGCATCACCCGCCGGGGCCGGTTCTCCAGCAGTACGTGCAAGTCATCGAAAGGCACGAATATCTCCCGTCGGACGTCCGGCGTTTGGCCGAACGCGAACGAAGCGAGCACGGCGACCGCGACGGCGACGGCGACGCCAGTCAGGCGCGATCCG
>CAYFQS010000241.1:2139-6117 GCA_964345245.1 uncultured Planctomycetaceae bacterium
CGAAGCGAGCACGGCGACCGCGACGGCGACGGCGACGCCAGTCAGGCGCGATCCGCAGGCGCCGTGGCCCTCGCCGGACCGCACGGGCAACGCCGCATCGACATTGTTGGTGTTTCCTTGCCCGTGGGTCCCACCCTGCGCCAAACGTGCAGCGGGAACGGCACGGCCGGCTCTCCACTGCGTTTCGAGTCCGACCGTGGCACCCGCTGGCGCGTCCTGGGGCGGCACTGTGTTTCGGCGGTTACTCATGGCGCTGGCCCCCTTCCTGCTCGTGCTGGTCGGGCGCCGGGGGCTGGTCGGGCGCCGGGGCCGGCTTCGCCCGGGTCCGGGCCAGCTTCGCCTCACGTTTCGCCTGGCGCACGGCCTGGAGCGCCGGGTCGCGCGGCCGGGCCCACGCGACGTACCAGACCAGCCACAGCACCGCGCCGAGGAAGATCGCCGCGGCGAGCACGCTGTCGATCACCTGCCGCGAAAACGTCGGCAGCAGCACGCCGATCAGCACGAGCACGGCGATGAGTCCGCCGGTCGCGATCCACTTCGCTCTTGCTCCCGCCGGCAGCAGCACCACCGCCCCGATCAGCACGATGGCGAACACGAGCACGCTGAGCAGCCGACGGTTGATGGTGATCAGCCGGGCGGCGGCTTCGCCCTCCGGCCGCAGCGTGGACAGCAGGTGCATCTTGCCGTCCGTCTGGAACGTCGAGATCGACTCGCGGCTCACCGGCAGTCCCTGCGTGACCCACTGAATCAGAAAGCCCTCGCTCTTTTCCGGCTTCGAGCGCCATCGGAGGGTAAGCGTGGGCGTCCATCGCATCTCCGGGGTCCACGGCCCGCGGGTGCCGAGCAGATCGCGCTCGACCGGCAGGTAAGCGGCGAGATACACCTTCTGCACCGCGGGCTTCTCGGGGAACACCGGCAAGCTCAACCGGTCTGTCCCTTCTCGCAGCGTGTACCGCAGTTCGAGCAGGAACGGCTGGTCGGGCGACTGATCGGTGAGTGGGATTTTGAACTCCGCGCCCTCGCCGCGCTCCAGGGCCATGGGCCGGCCGTTGACCCGCAACGGCTCGGTGTCGAAGTCCACGCCCTCCGGCAGGCGCGCGTCGAGTCGTTGCCGGGCGCTGCGCACGCGATACAGCGCCTGCACCGCGGTCTCCCCGGCCCGGGTGCGGATCATCCGCACCAGCGCCTTTTCGATGCTCGTGCGTTTGATTTCTTCGAGCTGATAACGGGTCACGGCGATCGCCAGCCGCCAGTCGCCGTGGAACTCGAACGCCCGGGCGGCGTCCCGCACCCCGGCTCCCGGCATCAGGTCATGCTGCGGGTCGATCGGTCGCATGTTCCGCGGGGCCGACGCCTCCATGACATCCATGGTCTCGGCCTTGGTGAGCACCACCTGCCCCCAGGCGCGGTCGACGGCGCGCGGGATGAGCCGGGGCACGAGGAGGGTGCGAGGCCGGCCGATCTGGAGGTCTTCCAGCGGCTGCTCCCAACTCAGGCGGACCTGCCGGCTGCCCAGCATCTCGCCCTTGCCGGTGAAGCTCCAGGCGACATCGTCCTCGGCCACGTCCTCGGGTTGCGGGTCCATCCGCTGCTCGCGCACGTCGTTGGTCTCGTTGTGAATCCGCTCGGCGAGTTCGGACGGCAGATCGATCCGCACCGATTTCACGCCGCTGTAGCGGATGTCGTAGAAGAAAGTCGCGTCGAACTGGATGACGCCCGGCTCGACCCGGCCGACGAGCAGTTGCCGCACCGTGACCTGCGGTCGCCGGCGTTCGGCTTCGAGGCGCAGGGCCGCGTCCTGCTCACCGCAGGCGAAGACCAGCACCGGCCTCGCCTGGGCGCTGGTGGACGGGGCGTTGGGCAGGATGCCCGGCCAGGCCTGATCGAAGGGAATCGTCCGCAGTCCCTCGGTGGTCACGGGATTCACCCGCAGGGCTTCGGGGGCGAAGACGATGAGCCGGCCGGTCTGGCGCTGGAGATGCTCGCCCGCGACCCGCGGCAGGGGCACGCCGACCTCGACCGCCTTGCCCGTCGGCGTCAGCAGGTCGGGCTCGTCCAGCGAGCGCCGCAGGCGCGCCTGCAGGCCCATTCGCCCGATCGCCTTGCGCGACAGGTTGATCGTCACGCGGGCCTTGTCGTCCTCCCCGCGGTGCCAGGCGTCGATGCTGACCGATCGGCCACTCGGCGCCGAGAAGCCGGAGACCGACAGGATGTGATAGTCCTCCGGCACGTCGAGGGCGAGCGTGAAGACCCCGGCCCGCTCGATGGTGTAGACCACGTGCATCCTCAGGTCGAGTTCGCGCGGCTCGACCCGCACTTGCGTGAGCACGTCGGCGGAGATCTCCGGCTGGACCTTCTCCACCGCGAGGGCGAGCGTGAAGGGCACCGACGCATAGCGATAGGCGAACGGCCACTGCCGCTGTTTCAGCGGCTCGGGCAGCTCGGCGGTGTCCACCTGCAGCAGGCCCTGGCGCTCGGTCGCCTCCGCCCGGAGCGTCGAGGCGACCTCGACGACCACCACGCCCTGCTGCCGGGCCACGTCGATCGCCTCGATCACGGGGGCGGCGACCGTCGCCCTC
Source organism: uncultured Planctomycetaceae bacterium (assembly GCA_964345245.1). Lineage (GTDB taxonomy): Bacteria > Planctomycetota > Phycisphaerae > Phycisphaerales > Zrk34 > CAYFQS01. The sequence goes on from CAYFQS010000241.1 coordinate 4,719, forward strand.
GACTCCTCGCCGGTGAACTGCTCCAGCTCGATCACGAGCGACTGCTTGCCGCGGGCGGGTTCGAAGAGGTCGGCGGTGATGCGCTGCCGACCATCGACCTCGGCCACCGACCACTGCCGCACGTTCGGGTCGAAGACGTTGACGACCTTCTGATCGGCCGGGACGTCGATCACGAGCTTCGGCAACTCGGCCCGGCTGATCTCGTATTCGAGCGTGGCGGCGGTGCGGGCAACGCCTTCGTCGATGGTCATCCGCTGCCGGGCCTGGACGGTGGCCAGGGCGGCGAGGCCGGTCGCGCCCTCGGCCCGGGGCGTCCAGTCGACCCGCACCACCGGGGCCGCCCCCACAAAGGCCAGCACCACCGTCTGCTTCGCGTCCGCCGTGGCCGGCGCCTTCGTCGCGGCGAGCATGGGGGCGAGGTTGACCTCGACGCCCGGCTCGTCGATCACCACCCGCCAGCGGCTCACCGGGGCCGCCGGCGGCTGGAAGGCGACGGTGTTTCGCCCCGGCGCCTTGTGAAACGACCGGGCGTATTCGAGCTTCAGCTCAATCCGCTCCGGCTTCTCGCCCCGCTTGTGATAGAGCAGCGCGTAGCCGGCGTCCGTGCGGATGATGCGGGCGGGCTTGCCGGCCACGGTCGCCTTCGTGATCGCCGCGTCCGCCAGTCGCAGCGGAATCTCCTGCCAGCCGCTCTTGAGCACCTCGATGGTGACCGCGGCCTCAACGCGCATCACGTCGCCGGCCACGACCGCCTCGTGCATCGCCCGGGTGACGATGGCGTCGACCGGGGCCTGGACCGGATCGGGCGCCACCGTCCGGCGGTGGGCCGCCCGCCACAACGCCCGGAACTGCTCGTAGGGCAGAAAGACGCCCCGGCCCTTCTCCTCGAAGACCTGGCGCAGCTTGTCGTAGGGGATGTAGATGCTCTGCTCGGTGAGGTCCGGCCCGTCGGCCCCCGCGCCAGGAAGGACGGGCGGATCGGCCGGCGGGGCATTGGCCGGGGGCGACTGGCCCCGAGCCGCGGCGGCGAGCGTCAGCCCCACCCCCGCCAGCACGATCACCCGCGTCATACCCCAAAACGACCGAATTCGGTGCGTGCTCACTTGTGCGGATCTCCTGTGCGGACAACCACCGCGCGGGCGGACAGCGGCAGATCGAAAGGCGGCCCCACATGTGCCCCCCAACCGTGAGAACGATCATCGGAGGCGATCGTCCAATGTCAAGACGCCGCAAACCAAGAAAAAGTTCGCGCCCCGGCGTGGCCGTCTCCGTCACTCCATCATCGTGTTGGCTTCAATCGCTCCACGCCCTGTGCGAATGGACGCTCAAATCACGAAGACGGCCCCCCGACCAGCCGGTAGGGTGGGCTGAGTCCGCGAAGCCCACCACGGAGATTGCA
>CAYFQS010000242.1:0-6094 GCA_964345245.1 uncultured Planctomycetaceae bacterium
ATAGCTCATTGCGATTTCGGCTCGATCCACCAGTGGCATTCGTTGACTTTGCTGGAGCCTTCTTCGTAGGCGATGCTGGATTGGATCAGCAGCCGTTCGGTGTCGCCGTCCCGATGCCGGCCGATCACTGCGTTGGCGGAGTAGCAGTCGCCGCCGCCGCTGTCCTTGCGGTAGAGAAGGGTGCCCCCGTCCCAGCGGATGCCGTCGCGAGAGGCGTAGAGCACAAGGTTCCCCTTCTCCTCGCCGATTGGGCCGTGGCTACCCGAGCGGCCGTGCAGGAAATACCAATCGCCGATTTTCTCGGACATCTGAGGGTTCCGGATGCGTTTGGCGAAGCGGGTGGTTTTGACCTCCGACCAGGTGTGCCCGTCGTCGGCGCTGGTCAGGTAAGGAATCTCTTTTTCGTCGGGCTCCACGCCCTCGCCTTTGTAGGGATAGGAGTAAACGATGATTTCTCCGGAATCGAGGACTCCCGCGGTGACATAGTAATTCTGGTGGTCGAACGGCAGTTCGCTGCGCCGCTCGAAGGTCGCACCGTTGTCGGCTGAGACATAGAGGGCATAAGGCCCGGGACAGAAATTGGCCGAGCCGCCCATGTAGACGATGTAGATCTTCCCGTCGCGGACGAAGACCGCATCGAACGTCAGCGACACCTCCTCGACAGTCGCGTCCGGGTCGAGCGGGCGGGGTTCGCTCCATGTGCGGCCGTGGTCGCGGCTGCGCAGCACGACCGGCGAGGCCTGTTTGATCCACAACCCCTCGGCGGCGAAATGGCTGACGAACGCGACCAGCGTCCCGTCCGGTGCGGTGGTCGCGGCGAAGACCAGGGCGGAGCCGCTCTCTTCAGCTTGGTAAACTTGGCGGGAGTAGTCGAGCACGACCGGCTCGCTCCATGTGTTACCGCCGTCGGTCGAGCGCCGGTATTCGCTCCAGCCGTAGGTGCCGTGGCCCTTGTTCAATTCCCCCGAGACGTTGCTGTAGAAGGCGACAATGTCGCCGTTGGTGCATTCCGTGAGGCAGTTACCGCCGTGTCCCGAGCGGTCTTGCTTCTGGTGATCGACAAAAAGAATGCCGCGGTGGGGGATGTCCTCGGGGATGACCCGGAATGGCGGGATCGCCTTGTTGATCAAGCCGCGCAGGCGGACGGAGGGGGTGTCGGGGGTGCGGCGCATAACATCCTCCTCGCGGAAACTGGCGAGCAGGATTTGGCGGTCGCTTGTACGGCGGAAGTCGTAGGTGATGTGGATCGTGCCGTCGGCGGCCTGGTCGCCGTCGGGGTAGGCGATGCGGTCGCGGTCGTCGAGCAGGAGGCGGTGGGGCCAGGTGCGCCCGTCGTCCTCGGAGAGGAAGGCGGTGAGGTGGGATCGCTGTCCTTCCGAAAAGGCATTGGCATACCAGCCGGCGTAGGCCTCGTTCGCTGGGGCGTGGCGGACCAGCAACAGGTTGCCCGAGGCGAGTCGCCGGATGAAAAACCGGGAGCGGACGTGCGGGATGGCGGCCGGTTCGAGCGGGCTCCAACTGTAGCCACCGTCTTCGGAAGTGCTTTCACCGATGCCATAATTCGTGCGGACCAGCATCCACAGGCGTTCGTCCCGCAGCTCCACGAGCATGTGTTCGTCGTGATTGCGGTGTTTCGGTGGGACACCCGTCGCGCCGCGCTCGGCCCATGTCTGCCCTTGATCGGTGGAGACGACCATGGCGGCGCTGCCCTGCTCGCGCCGGTGCCAGAAGGAGACCGGCAGGGCCCACTCGCCGGAGGCGAGGACGATCGGCTTGCACATCATGACACCGTCGCAGAGGCGGAACGGCGCGGACCACTCGGCGTCGGGGCCATCAGCTTCGTTCGCGGTGATCGCCCAGACACCGGAGAGCGAACCCCTTCGGTCGTCGGCCGGATGCTGCGCCCAGAAAAGCCAGAGCCGGCCGTCCGGCGCCAGCCAGATTTCGGGATCGAAGCAACGCACCTGGGCGTCTTCGTGTTCGATCACCACCTTTTCTTCCGACCAGGTTTGCCCGTGGTCTTCGCTGACGGCGAGGATGACATAATTGTTCTTGTCCTCCCCCGGCGTGGGGCCGCCATACCAGACCGCCCAGAGGCGGCGGTCGCTGCCGCAGGCGAGACTGGGGATGCCCTGGAAGGCGCGGGTTGCCGGTCCATAAGCCGAGCCGGGAGGGGTGATGACCCTCGGGGCCGCGAAGTAAGGTTCGTTGATGGGGTTCATAACGTGATCGGCTTTCGTTGGTTGGTTCCGTTTGATGACCTCGTCAGTCGCCGAGATCGTGCTCCGGCACAAAATAAGGATGGTGGGGATCGTAAGTGGTCAGGGTTTGCGGATGGTCCACCCGGCCGATGGGGCGCACGTTGCGTCCGGAAACGCCGCTGACTTCATCGCCGAGATCCTCGCGTCAGGCGTGCAGAAGCGCTTCGAGTTCGGGCACAATTTCGGGGTGCTGGTCATGGCCGGCGCAGAAACAGTGTCGGATGCCGTTGTCGGGTCAACACGAACAGGTCTGCCCATACCCGGAGTGTACCACAGCACCCCAAGCAACGGCATCCGACACCGTTGCAGCGGCGGTCTATGAATCAATTACCCGGCGCAAGTTCGAGATGACGAAAGGGTCCGAAAGCAACCGTCCGTTAACCGCTCAAAGCGACGGCAGAAAAGGCTTGACGCCGCAGGGCCGATTTGCGATAGTGATTTAGCGGAGACTGAAATGGATGACCCAAAGAGTCTATCCAGGCTGCTGAAAGTGCTGTCGGTCGAGACGCGAGTGCGGATCGTGCAGCTCTTGAAGGGCCGGGCGTTGTGCGTCAACGCTCTGGCTTCCCGGCTGGACGTGACGCAGGGGGCGGTCTCACAGCATCTTCGGATCATGCGGGACGCAGGGCTCGTGATCGACGAGAAACGCGGATACTTCGTGCACTACCGCTTGAATGAGGACACCCTCGCCGCGTGGCGAGCGGAGATAGACAGGTTGCTGGACCCGACCCACGGGGCCGGCACAGACACGAAGGGAGCACCGAAATGTGCTGCAATGAGAGACAAGAAAGCTGCCGGAAGCCGGAAGAACTGACGGGCAAGCCCGAGGACTGCTCACCGGAGCAGATCCGCAAGTGTCACGGCGATGCGGACGCCCACCCCTGCGTCGAGCCGACGGGCTGCGAGCATCCCGAACGCCTCGATGGCAAACCGGGCGACTGCTCGCCGGAGCAGATTCGCCAGTGCCACGGCGACGCCCAAAGCCATCAGTGTGCAAGCGAGCAATGACCGACATTCTGCCGGACTACTACCAGACCGTCGCCGAGGATGTGATCGCGTTCTGCGGCGATCAGCGCGGCCGCATCTGGGTTGATCTTGGCACCGGGCCGGGCGGTCTTGGCCTGGCGCTGCTGGAAAAGATCTCCGAAACCACGATGGTGTTGATGGACCCGAATGTCGATGCCCTTCGCCGCGCTCTGGATGCCGCACGCCAGCGCGGTTTCGCTTCACGAGTGGTAGCGGTCATCGGCTCGGCCGAGACGATTCCCTTGCTTGATGAGTCGGTTGATGTCGTCGTCAGTCGGGGATCGTTCTACTTCTGGCGGGATCGCGCTCAGGGGCTGCGGGAGGTCTATCGCATCCTGCGGCCGGGCGGGCGGGCCATGATTGGCGGCGGCCTGGGCAGCGGCTATCCGCAATGGGCCAGGCAGGAGTTCATCCGCCGACGACGGGAATCTGCGAAGGGCCCTGAAGCAAAACGCGAGTTCAACGAGGCGCGAAGTTCAGAGACGTTCCGCCGCCTGGCCACCGAAGCGGGCCTGGCCTCGTTCGAAGTCATTGGAGAAGGCGGGCTCGCGGCGGATGATCCGAATATCGGCATTGGCATCTGGCTGCGGTTTAGGAAGAAGGCAGCGAATGACGCCGGATAACGAAAAGACGGCCATCGAAGTGCGCGGCCTGGCCAAGCGGTTCGACGACGTGCAGGCGGTCGCGGGCATTGACTTCGACGTGCGGAAAGGCGAGTTATTCGGCTTTCTCGGCCCCAACGGCGCGGGCAAGAGCACGACGATCAACATGCTCATCGGCCTGGCCCGGCCGGATGAGGGCACGATCCGCATCGCCGGGATCGACTGCTCGAAGAACCCCAAGGCCGCCCAGCACCTGATGGGCGTGGTGCCTGACGAGAGCAACCTCTATCCCGAGCTGACGGGCTTTGACAATCTGAGCTTCTGCGGTTCGCTCTACGGCATGAGCAAACACGACCGTGAGAGCCGCGCCAAAGAATTGCTGGATCGCTTCGGCCTCACCGACGCAGCCAGTCGCAAGTTCGGCGGCTATTCCAAGGGCATGAAGCGCAAGCTGACCATCGCGGCGGGCATCATCCACTCGCCAGCCATCCTGTTCATGGACGAGCCGACCACCGGCATCGACGTGGCCAGCGCCCGCCAGATTCGCCAGCTCATCGCCGACCTGAACGCAGCCGGGACGACGATCTTCCTGACCACGCACTACATCGAGGAGGCACAGCGCCTCTGTGGGCGCATCGCCTTCATCGTCCGGGGCCGGATCGTTCGCACCGACACGGTCGAAGAGCTGATGCGTCGGACGGACGGCCGCCACGTGGTGCAGTTCGCGGTTCGACAGGCTCACCGCCCCGAGCAAGGTCGAGGGGCCGTCTCCAACGGGGCGGCCGACCTGTGCGATGTGATCGTCGCCGAGTGGCCGAACCTGCACTGCCAGGCCGTCGCCGACGGCCTGGTCCGCGTAGAGTCATCGGAAATGATCCGCGTGGGGCCGCTGGTCCGGCTGCTGGAAGATCGCGGCGCGGAGGTATCCGAGGCCCGCAAGATTCAGCCATCGCTGGAAGATGTGTTCGTCGAGATTACCGGCATCGAAGCCGGCGCGATGAAGCAGGAGAAGGAGAACGATCGGAAGGGAGTGCCCGTTTGAGCTCGTCCATGGAAACAACTTCAGCCGTTTGTTCCACCGCAACCTCGAACAGAACAAGGAAAACCACCGTGACTCGCCAACCGCAATGCGTTCAACTTTGCTCCACTGTCGTGATGTGCCTGATGCTGGCTCTGGGCCTGTCCGGCTGCGTGATCGAGCAGTCGCCGCACTCGGGCGAACTGCTTCGGTACGGCGGCATGCACGAGACCATCGGTCAACAACAGCATCATGGCCGCGTCGAACTCGAAGAGGTCGTCGGCATGCCACACTTCTATGGCGTCGGAGCCATGGAAGGGCTTGAAGGCGAGATCACCGTCGCCGACTCCGTGCCGGTTGTCACCTCGGTCACGCCGGACGGCCGGCCGCGACCCGTTGCATCGTCCGGTGTGAAGGCGGCGCTGCTGGTGGGCCAGTCGGTGCCCGCATGGACGCGCATCGAGATGAGCCGAGACGTGCCGCATGGGCGCTTTGACGCTGCTGTTGCCGATGTGGCTTCTCAGCATCAGATCGATCTCACTCGGCCGTTTATGTTTGTCATTGAAGGCGAGTTCAGGGACGTGCGATTGCATGTAATCAACGGTGCCTGCCCGCTGCATGCGCGCATGCGGAAGCTTGAGCTGCAACCGGCAGATCAGCCCTTCGAACTGGAAGCCGAGACGGTGAGTGGAACCCTCGTTGGCGTCTATGCGGCCGACTCCGTCGGCATGCTGACACATCCCTTCACCAGCGTGCACGCCCACCTGATTTACACCGACCCGGACACCGGCAAGCGGGTCACCGGCCACGTTGAGCGCATCGGCATTGTTTCAGGCGCGATCCTCAAACTCCCGGCCAATGTGGGCGAAGATGCCGGCGCTGCGTCGCATTGATCTTCTACCACGAAGACTCTTGCCCACCGCGGCGGCAGACGTTCGGAGACACGGCATGAAAGCGTGGATCGCATTCTGGAACATCCTGGCCAAGGACTTCCGGGCCTACTACCTCAAGCCGCCGAACATCAGTTGGGGGCTGATTTTCCCGCTTGCGTGGACGGGGATGTTCTTCGTCCGTTCCGGGTCGGGTCTGGACAGCGTGCCGGCCTTGCTGCCGGGCGTGATCGCCGTGTCGGTGCTGTTCGGCACGACGAGCCTGCTGTCGGTCACGGTGACGTTCGAGAAGAAAGG
>CAYFQS010000243.1:0-6093 GCA_964345245.1 uncultured Planctomycetaceae bacterium
CTTTTCGCCGGACGGGGTCAGGGCCTGATCAAAGGGGCTCGACCCCCCCCGGCGCGGGCGGGGGACGCGATTGCGGAGGGCGGCGAACCCGCCGGCTCGCGCCGGGGGCCGGGCGCCGGGGTTTGCATGCCGCGCCTGGCGATGAGGCGTTTCACGCGAGGTCGGGGAAGATGCTCTTGACCTTCTCGACGAGTTCGGCGACGTGGTCGGCGCTGGCCTTGAGCAGCTTCGTCTCCTCATCGTTGAGATCGAACTCGACGACCTGCTCGACGCCGCGTGCGCCGAGCAGGCAGGGCACGCCGACGAACAGGCCGCTCAACCCGAACTCGCCGTCGCAATAGCCGGCGCAGGGCAGGATTCGCTTCTTGTCCTTGACGATGGACTCGACCATCTGCACGGTGCCGGCACCGGGGGCGAGATAGGCGCTGGCGCCCATGAGCCCGACGATCTCGCCGCCGCCCTTCTTGGCCCGTTCGACGATCTCGTTGAGCCGGTCCTCGGCGATGAACTGAGTGACGGGGATGCCGGCGATGTTGGTGAAACGGGGCAGTGGGACCATGTCGTCGCCGTGACCGCCGAGCAGCAGCGCGTTGATGTCCTCAACGCTGAAGCCGGTTTCCTCGGCGATGAAGGTCTTGAAGCGGGCGATATCGAGGCAGCCCGCCTGGCCGATGATCCGCTCCGTCGGGAAGCCGGTCACCTTCCAAGCGGTGTAGACCATCGCGTCGAGCGGATTGCTCACCACGATCACCACCGCGTCTGGGGCGTGCTGCCTGATGTTTTCACTGACGCTCTTGACGATCTTGACGTTGTTCTCGATCAGATCGTCGCGGCTCATGCCGGGCTTCCGCGGCAGGCCGGCGGTGACCACCACCACGTCGCTGCCCTTGAGGTCGGCGTAGTCGGTGGTGGGGGTGATGCTCGAGTCGAAGCGTTCGACGGGGGAGCACTCGGCGAGGTCGAGCATGCGGCCTTTGACGGTGCCTTCGGCATCCGGGATGTCGAAGGCGACGATGTCGCCGAGTTCTTTCGCCGCCGCCCATAGGGCGACGCTGGCGCCCACGTTGCCGCCGGCGCCGATGACGCTGATTTTCGCTCGCTTGGGCATATCGCTGGTCCTTTCCTTGCTGGGGTGTCTGCCATATTAGGCCGCCGCACGCCGGTGACAAGCCCGGCCCGCCTCGCTTTAGCGAGTGCGGGCGATCGGCGGGCGAGCGGATGAATCGGCCCGCCTCGCTTCAGCGAGTGCGGGGATCGGCCATCGCGCGATCGCGCCGAAGTTGACCTCGCCCCGCTGAAGCGGGGCGCGCCGAGGGATCGCCCGCTCACCCCGCCGGGCGGCGGGTGCGGATGCGGCTTGTGTTTCGGCCTCGAATCCACGCCACGAACTTACTCAGCTCCGGATGCTCCAGCAGCTTCGCCGCGGTGTTGTACTCCCGGCCGAGCTCTTTCCGGTCGATCAACTTGTGGATCGCGCGGTGACAGTCGCGACAGACATCGATCCCGGCATTCATCTCCGCCCGGCTGAAGTGCTTCTTGAACCACTTGTTCGAGTGCAGCGTCCGCGGAATGAGATGGTGAAACGTCAATCGACGCTCGCGGCCACACAAAGCACAGTTGTCGGTCCTCGGATCGTCCACCGTCGGCTCACTCGTCGCGTTCGATCTCGAACTTCGTCCGGCCCGTCCTGAACATCTCGGCGAGGTACGGTCGACACACCGAGCAGTACGCGCCCATGTTCAACTCACGCTTGATGCGTTTGATCCTGCGGGCGCCGGCGCGATCGGCATGCCGCCTGATCTGCTCGAAGGTCAACCCGGTGCAACGACAACGGGTCACTTCTTCCGGCACGACGCTTCCTGCCATGTCACGCGCCAATTGGGGTGCCACGGCCGGACCCGGCGCGTAGCGCAGGGCCGGCCGTGACTGTCTGGTGCTTCACGGTGTCCGCGGTTCGCTCCATCCATGCAGGATCAGGTCTTCGAACCGAGCTGTTCCAGCAGCACGCTGCGAAACACGTCCATGGGGGCGGGGCGTCGGGTCCAGAGTTCGAACTGGGCCGCGCCCTGCCGCACGAACATCTCGACGCCGCTGACGGTGCGGCAGCCGGCGGCCTTCGCCTCGCGAAGCAGCCGCGTCTCCACGGGGTTGTAAATCGTGTCGAAGACCACCGTCTGTTCGCCCCACGATTCGGGTATCTCGGCCGCGGGCGTGGCGTCGGTCTCCGGGTGCATGCCCAGGGGCGTGCAGTTGATCACGACCTGCGGCGAGGCGGCGGCGAGCTCGTCAAGTCCGGCCGCATCCACCGGTCCATACGTCCGCCCGTCCGCGTCCTCACGCCGGGAGAACTCGACGGCGAGCTTCTCGGCGTTGACGAGCGTGCGGTTGTGGATGGTGACGTTCGCGCCGTGCCCGGCAAAGCCGGCCACGATCGCCCGCGCGGCTCCGCCTGCGCCGATCACCGCCACCCGCACGCCGCGGAGCCCCTGGCGGCTGAGGTCCATCGCGTGACAGACCGAGTCGAGGGCCGCGGCGTAGTCGGTGTTCGAGGCATACAGCGACCCAGCCTTGCTACGGGTCAGCGTATTCGCCGCCCCGATCGCCTCGGCCAGCGGCTCGATTCTGCCGCCCGATTCCCTGACGAATCGCAGGAGGTTCTGCTTGTGCGGGATCGTGACCGACGCGCCGCGGAAATCAAGCGGGGCGAAATCGAGCCAGTCGCCGATCGTCGCCTTGAAGTGCTCGTACTCCGGCGGGATGGGCATGGGCAGGTACACGCCGTTGTAATCCACCGCGTCGAACCCGGCGTTGTGGATCGCGGGGCTCATGGAGTGGCCGACCGGCCAGCCCACCACGCCGAACACCCGCGTCTCGGCATCGATGGCGTCCCAGCGGTAGAGGCGTTTGAGTTTCCCCACCCCCACCTGTCCCGGCGCGGTGACCGTCTCGTCGGTGAGCCCGGCGAAGGTGAGCAGCGCGCCGAACTTCTTCGCGAGGACCCGGCTCGGCTGACCGAACTCCCCCATGCACAGGGCGATGGTCGGCTTGTACCGGTCCCGCAGCAGTTCGAAGGCCTGGAGGTTGTCGCGGAGCGACCGGGCGTGCCAGGCGACCTTGATAATCCGGCAGGCCGGCGCCGCCGCCATGTCCGCCACCTTCTGCAACAGATCGGGCGGCCGGCGGTTGAAGTCGTGCGTGGAGAGAATCAGCCCCGTATCGGTGCTGCGCGTCTGCTCCGGGTGGTCCACGACGAGGTGCACCTTCTGCCGCAGGTTGGCCGACCGCTGGTACGCCGCGAGTTCGACGTCGATGTAGGCCGGCTGCTGAAGCCCGGCATGCTCGAACAGGGCGATTCGAGTCTGATCGTCGCCGTCGTACTCCCCGCCCTCCCACGTCGGGCGGCAGGTGACGATGCACGGCAAGGGGGATTCGGCGACGAGCCGTTCGACCTGCTTTACGTCGTCGGTGAAGTTGTCAACGCGGTACTCGACGAGGTCCGCGCCCTGCTCCGCCGCCGTCGCCGCCTGGGCGAGTGCCGAGTCGAGCGATTCAACCATGATGGCTGCCGCGAGTTTCGTCATGGTCGGTATTGTAAGGGCGATGGGAACGGTGTGTCCGCCGCGAATGCATGCAGGGGGTTGAGGATGCCGGGGCCGGCCGGCGCCGGCGTGGCGATTTCAATCGCCATGAGGATCACGCCTCGGTCCGGCGTGAGCGGAAGGCGAGGCGCGAGCAACGGCGAGCCCCATCCCGCGCCGGGCCGGATTCCGGCCGACGCCGCCCGACCATTCCCTGTCTCGCCGCGACTTGACCGTCGACCCGCGGCGGATAAGGTTCTTCTCGAACGCTTGTCCCCTTGGAGCACGATATGAACCAGTCACAGATCGCGATCAACTCGATTTCCACCAGTGGCGATTCGCTGCCGCAGCGGCTCGAGGCGTACGCCGGGGCGGGCTTCCGCCACGTCGAGCTGCACCTGCCTCACGTCAAGCAGTGGCTGAAAGAAGGCCACAGCATCGAGGACGTGCGGCGACTGCTCGACGATCTTGAGCTGACCTGCATCGGCGGGTTCGAAGGCGGCGTCGAGGCCTTCGGCCAGGCCGATCAGCGGAAGGCGAATCACGACCAGATCGTCGCCAACTGCGAGATGCTCCAGGCCCTCGGCGGCACGGCGCTGGTGGTCGGCACGGACGGCCCGGAAGACCCGGCCCGCACCGATGTGATCGGGGCGCTGGCGGAAGTCTTCGCCGAGCTCGCCGCGCGCGTCGCGTCGACCGGCGTGAATCTCTGCATCGAGTTCAACTGGTCGCCGGTGGTCAAGTCGATCCGCACCGCCGCCGCGATCGCCCGCCATGCCGATGAGCCCAACGTCGGCGTGCTGTTCGATCCCGCCCACTATCACTGCACGCCGAGCAAATTCGAGCAACTCACTCGCGACAACGTGGCGATGATCAAGCACGTCCACGTGGATGACATGGCCAACAAACCCGGCGAGTGGAGCGACTCCAACAGCGACCGCGTGCTGCCCGGCGAGGGCTGCCTCGATCTCAAGGCCCTGTTCGACCGCATCGAGGAACACGGCTACACCGGTTACTTCTCCATCGAGATGTTCAACCGCGACCTCTGGGACATGCCCGCGGAGAAGGCGGCCAAGCTGATGTATCAGAGCATGGTTGAACTTTGCGGCTGAGCGCCGTGGTCTGCGGCGCGGACTCGCTTCAGCGAGTCGCGCATCCCCCGGCGTGGGCTCGCTTCAGCGAGTCGCGCAGGATCGAGCAGGACGACGAGAATCACGCCTGTCCCCGCTCTCGCTGAAGCGAGGCGGGCCGAGGTGAACTATCCCGCTCTCGCTGAAGCGAGGCGGGCCGAGGCGAACTACCCCGCTCTCGCTGAAGCGAGGCGCGCCGGACCAAACCTGGAGTAACTGCCAATGAGCAAATTACGCATCGGATTCGTCGGCGTGGGCACCATGGGACAGTGCGCCCACCTCAAGAATTACGCGGTGATTGACGACTGCGAGGTCGTCGCCCTCGCCGAGATTCGCCCGCAACTCGCCGAGGCGGTGGCGCGGAAGTACGGCGTGCCGAAGGTCTACGCGAGCCACGAGGACATGATCGCCCGGGAGGAGCTCGACGGCATCGTGGCGTCGCAGCCCTTCAACCGCCACGGCATCCTCGTGCCGGAGTTGCTCAAGGCGGGCGTGCCGATCTTCACCGAGAAGCCGTTGGCCAACTCGATCGAGGCGGGGCAGCGGATTCTCGCCGCCCTCGCCGACAGCGGCACGTGGCAGATGGTCGGCACGTGGCAGATGGTCGGCTACCACAAGCGCAGCGACCCGGCGACCGCGTGGGCCAAGGCCGAGATCGAACGCCTCAAGCAGACGGGTGAACTCGAAGAGATGCGGTATATCCGCATCGTCATGCCGCCGGGCGACTGGGCGCAGGGCGGATTCGACGATCTCGTGCAAAGCGACGAGCCGTTCCCCGGCAAGTTGGAGGCCTGCCCGCCGCCGAGCGACATGGACGAGCCGACGTGCCAGGAACACGACGCCTTCGTCAACTACTACATCCATCAGGCCAACCTGATGCGTCACCTGCTCGGCGAGCCCTACGAAGCGGTCTTCGCCGACAAGGCCGGGCGGCTGCTCGTGGGCCAGTCCGCCAGTGGCGTCACGTGCACCATTGAAATGGCCACCTACCAGACCACCCGCGACTGGCAGGAGTCGGCGTTTATCGGATTCGGCAAGGGTTACATCGATCTGCGACTGCCGGCCCCCGTGGTCGCGAATCGGGCGGGAACGGTCCAATGCCTGCACGATCCGGGCGGCGAGACGGAGCCGCAGGTCAACCGCCCCCATCTGCCGAATGTGCACGCGATGCGTCAACAGGCGATCAACTTCTGCCGCGCCCTCCGCGGCGACGCCCCGCCACCCTGCGACGCCGTGGAGGCCCTCGAAGACCTCAAGCTCGCCCGGCAGTACGTCAAGCTGCGCTTCGGACAATGAGTCGCGGCAACCCCCGGCTCGTCCCCGGCGCGGACTCGCTTCAGCGAGTCGCGCAGGATCGAGCAGGACGACGAGAATCACGCCTGTCC
>CAYFQS010000244.1:0-6073 GCA_964345245.1 uncultured Planctomycetaceae bacterium
GACCTCATGCTCCGCCAGAACGACGCGGTCGGGCTGGCCATGTTCGACAGCGAGTTTCGCCATTCCCTGCCCGCCCGATCCACCCCGAGCCACTTTCGGCGGATGATCGATCTGCTGGAGCAGGTCCAGCCCCGACACGAGACCATCTCCGGGCCGGTCATGAACGAGATCGCCGCGCGGATCAACCGCCGCGGGCTGATCATCATCATCAGCGACCTGATCGACGACACCGAGCAGTTCATGCACGCGCTGAATCACTTCCGCTATCGCAAGCACGAGGTGGTCGTGTTCCACGTGATGGACCCGCACGAGATGGAGTTTCCCTACGAGAAGTTGACGCGGTTCAAGGATATGGAGGGCTCGTCGATGATCGTGGCGAACCCGGCCACGGTTCGCCGGCGATACCTCGAACGGCTGGAAGCATTCATGACAGGCGTCAAGGCCGGCTGTCTGGAACGGGATGTCAGCTACATCCTCGCGAAGACCGACACCGCCTGGGATCGTATGTTGAGTGAGTACCTCGACCGCCGCTCACGCATGACGTGACCGGCCGCTCCGCGGCGGCCAGGCGCGGCCGCCGCGGACGCGAGGAGCGCAGAAGCTCTATGCTGAATCCGCTGCTACTCTGGTTCCTGCCGCTGGCGCTGATCCCGATCGCGCTGCACCTGATCACGCTGCATCGCCTGCGCACGGTCGAGCTGAGCACCTTCCGCTTCCTGATGGACAGCTACGTCCAGCAGCGCCGGCGGGTGCGGCTGCTCGAGTTCCTCGTCATGCTGCTTCGCCTCGCCTTCGTCGTGCTGATCATCTTCGCGATGTCCCGACCGGTGATCCAGCAGTTCGGCTTCCTGAGCGGCGGAGCGAGCGGGCGGGATGTGACGGTGATCGTCGACGCCGGGCCTTCGATGGCACTGCGGACCGGCCTGACCACCTCGCTGGAGCGGGCTCGCGGCGCGGCGAGCGGGATCGTCAAACTCCTCGGCTCCGACGACCACCTGCGACTCATTCGGGCCGGGGGCGAACCGAAGATCATCGCCGGGGGTTTCGCCGGCCGGGCGGAGAAGATGCTCACCCGACTCAACGACCTCAAGACCGACGCGGGGGCCAGCGATCTGCCGGCCGCGTTGCAGCGCGTGATCGACACCCGGCAGCACGGCCCGCGATACGTCTACATCCTTTCCGACGGTCTGCGGCGAAGCTGGCAGGCATTGCAGGGCCACCCGGTGCTGGAACAGCTCGACGACGAGACGCAACTGGTGGTGATGAACGTCGGCCCGACCGAACCGGTGGTCAACGTGGCGGTGGTGGGCGAGCCGCCGGGCGGCCTGCGGGCAGTCAAGGGCCTGCCCGTGCTCCTGCGGGCGACCGTGGCCAACACCTCCCCGGAAGCAGACGTGGACGTGGTGATGAGCGTGCTGCTCGACGAGGAACTGGTCACGCAGGTGAACCTGTCGCTCCAGCCGGGCCAGCGCGAGACCCGGCCGGTCAGCGTCACCCCGACGCGGGCGGGCGTGGTGCGCGGTCGCTTCGAAGTGCCCGCCGACGCCTTCCCCGATGACGACACCTTCCTGTTCACGCTCAACGTGCAGGAGCGGATCAACGTGCTGGTGGTGACCGGGCCGGAGTCGGGCAAGCGGGCGGACCGGCCTGGGCTGTACGTCGAGGCGGCGCTGGAATCGCCGCTCGACGCCGACCGCGGCCTGGCGGAGCGGGAGCGGAAGCTCGCCGCCGCGCTGGAGATCACCCGCGTGGCGTTCGACAAGCTCCGCCCGCCCATGCTCGAGGCCTCGGACGTGGTGATGCTCGCCGACGTGCCCCTTGACGCCAACCGGGCCAAGTGGATCCGCAAGTACGTCGAAGACGGCGGCGGCGTGCTCGTCATGCCCGGCGAGCATGTCAATCCCGACGACTACAACACGCACCTGTTGCGGGTGGCCGGCGAAGGGGCGGCGGGGAGCTTCGGCTACGGCCAGCCCACCGGCGACGCCGACGATGAGGCGAACTTCAAGCCGGTGACCGCGCTCCGCCTCGCCCACCCGGTGCTCAGCGCGTTCGCGGAGGACGAGGCGGACTACTTCAGCACCGTTCGCATGTACCGCTACTTCCCGATCACGCCGCCGCAGGGCGTGGAGGAAGACGGGGAGAAGGCGGCGGCGCAGCGTCGGCCGAACGTGCTGATGCGTCTGCCCGACGGCACGCCGCTGCTGGCCGAGACGCGGCTCGGCGAGGGCCGGTTGCTCATGGCGGGCTGGCCGGCCACGCCCAACTGGTCCAACCTGCCGCTCAAGCCCGAGTTCGTGCCCCTGCTGCTTCGGGCCACGGCTCACCTGCAGCGGACGCCGGAGTTGAACACCGTCGAGGCGGTGGCGCCCCATCAGCCGGCCCCGGTCCAGATGACCGACCGCTGGGCCGACGCCCAGGTGCAGGTCACCGACCCCGCCGGCCGGCCTCACAAGATCGAACTGCACCGAAGCGACCGCAAGGTCGTCGGGGCGATGACCGAGACCGGCCGCAAGGGCTATTACAACGTCGAGGTGCTCCCCCGGGCCGAGGACGCGCCGGAGCGGCTCGAACTCGGCTTCGCGGTCAATCTCGAAGACCAGCAGAGCGATTTCACCATGCTCGACGAACCGGCGATCCGGGAGATGCTCGGCGGGCGCGAGGTGACCTACCTCCGCGGGTCGGCCGAAGACCCCGTGCTCGCCCGGCAGCTCACGGAGAAACACGAAATCTGGCGAACGCTGATCCTCATTACGTTCCTCGTGATCGGCATGGAGTTCCTGCTCGCGACGCTTCGACCGAAGCAGGCGCCCACGCCGCTGGTCGGGCAGTTGAGTCAGCCGCGCGGCCGACTGCGCCGCTTCGCCGGGCGCATCGGCGATACGATTAACGTGCGCGGCGGGGCCCGAGCGCCGGCGGAGCAGCAGAAGAGGTAGATGGCGCGAAGAGGCAAACGGTCAGAAGGATCGCCCGGAACTGCCGGGCTGGAGCGCTGATATGAGTCGGATGGATGAACAAAGCCAGGGACTCGAGATGCTCGTGGCGACCACGCGGCGGCGGCTGCGCATCAACGCGATCCTCACCGGCGTGGGGCTGCTGCTGTTCGCGATGGTCGCGTGGTTGATGCTCGCCGCCGCGGTGGACCTGCTCCTCGCCCTGCCCACGCCCCTGCGGGTGGCCGTCTGGGTCGGGCTGTGGCTGATCGTGGCCGCGGTGACCCTCGCCGCCATCGCCTGGCCCGCGATCCGCCCCATGAAGATGGAGTCGGTGGCGTTCCTCATCGAACGCGCACTCGGCAGCATGTACAACCGACTGGTGACGGTGCTGGACATCCGTCGTCGCAACGACCGGCTCGCACCGGAGAGTCGGCCCTTCGCCGAGCGGCTTGTCGACGACACCGCCGGCCGGCTCGCCGACTACCGCGTGACCGATGTCGCCGATCCCGCGCCCATGCGGCGGATGACGCTGCTCGCCGGCATGGCGATCGTCACCGTACTCTCCCTCGCCGTCGCCTTCGAACAGCGCGTGCCCACCGCCCTGCTGCGGATGATCATGCCCACCCGGCCGATTCCGCCCGCCACCGGCGTGGAAATCTCCCCCCACCCCGGCGACGTGACCGTCCTCCAGAACGAGCCCCTGCTCGTCTGGGCCACCGTCAAGCCGGCCGATGTCGAATCGCTTTCGCTGCGGCTGAAGCCGGACGGCGGGAAGTGGATCACCTATCCGATGACCCGTGAAACCGGCGGGCGGTTCAGCCGCGAAATTTCCGCGGTCAACACGTCGTACGACTACCAGTTCGTGGGCGGCGGGACGTGGACGGTGCCCAATCGCATCACCATGGTTCGCCGCCCCATCGTGGAGCAAATCCGGGCCGAGGTGCGCCTGCCGGAGTACATGGGCCTGCCCGAGCCCAGGCCGGTCCACCACCTCAACGAGCAGATCAGCGCTCCCCTCGGCTCCACGGCACGGGTTCTCACCGAAGTCAGCGGAGACGCCGCGGAAGGACGGATCAACCTCTACCGGGCCGCGACCGAGACCGCCGAGCAGACGCTGGAGCGGGAGACGGTGTGGTTCGACGACGACGTGCCGCCCGATGCCGAACTGCTCGGCAACTGGCGATGGATCACCGAGACCGTGCACAGCGGCACGCGGGCCCACACCTTCGGCTGGGCGAAGGAGACGTACGGCTTCAAGACCCGGCTCAACTCGCTCGAGATCAGTCAGGGCGAGAGCTTGTTCATCTACGTCCGGGTCGATCCCCAACAACCCGCCGACCGCCTCACGGTCAGCGTGCCCGTCGGCAAGCGGCGCCACGAACTGGTCTGGGACTCGCCCCTTCGGCCGCTCAAGGAAGGGCAGAAGAAGAAACTGCAGTACGCAGGCCAGTTGCCGACGCCGGGCGAATGGCAACGGCTCGAAGTGCCGGTGGAAGACATCGTCGGTCATAAGCCGAAGAACCCTGTCGACCTCGAGGGCATGTCGTTCGAGGTGGACGACGGGCGGATCGTCTTCGACCGGGCGGGCACGGTGCGGAAGATGACCGAATCCGTCGCCCAGACCAACCTTGAACTGCTCGGCGTTTACCCGATGCATCGCGACGAGGCGAGCGGCCTGTGGGTCGGCGAGATTCCGGTGGACCGGGACGGTCGATTCACCGTCGAACTCAAGAACCGCCTCGGCCACGCCAGCGCCTCGATGAAGGCCGTGCCCGTCGTCGCGACCACCGATCAGCCGCCGTCGCTCGTGGTCGAGCGGCCGGGGCGGTCGCTGAGCATCGCCGAGCCGCAGCCCGTGCCGCTGGTGGTCCGGGCGTTCGACGACTACGGCGTGGCGGGCGTGTCGATTCAGTTCGGCGACAAACCGGACACGTTCGGCGATCCCCGGCCCCTCGCCGCCTACGACCAGCCCCGGACCAGCCGTATGGTCATGGGCGCGCTCGATCCGACGACGCTCGAACTCAAGCCCGGCGAGTCCATCTATTACCGGCTGATGGTCCGCGACCGCAAGGACCAGCAGGTGATCAGCGATCCGTATCGCCTCGGCCTCGCCTCCCCCGGCGAGAAGCCCGAAGAAACCGACGCCGGGCCGAACGTGTTCGGCGGAATCATGGAAGGCATCGGCAAGCTGATCGACTTCCAGGGGCGACTTCTCACGGACGCGGCCGAGCTCATCGGCGGGCTCGGCGGCCTGCCCGAGGTCGAGGTCGATCCGGACGGCAAGCTCACGCTGCTGAACCTGGACGGCACGCCGATGACCGGCGAGCAGATCAGGCAGTTGCTGGAGGAGTGGAACGCCAACCTCACCGAGGAGGATCGACGGAAGCTCGCCGAGTTGAACGAGCAGATCGCCGAGGAGCGGCAGCGCATGCTCGAAATGGCGGGAGAGATCGAAGAGGCGGCGGAGGTTTCCGAGGAATCGGCCCTCGCCCTGCCGCTTGAGGCGGAGGCCCTGCGGGCGATGGCCGAGCATGCCCGCGATTTGGCGGAACTGATGCCGCCGGGGCAGGAGGATTTCGACGGCCTGGACGAAGACGTGCTCGCCCGACTCTCGCGCCTGCAGGAGCTCTCGCCGGACCAGCAGGAAGAGATGGCACTGCTCCAGCAGCAGCTCCGGGCGATGCAGGACGCGCGGCAGCAGCTCGCCGGCTCGCCGGAGCAGGCCCGGCAGCAGATAGAATCGCTGCTCGCCCGGATGCAGTCGCAGCAGGCGATGCAGGAGATGAACCAGCTCGGCGACTACCTGCAGAGCGAGCAACAGGCGCTACAGCAGATGCGCCGGCAGGTCGAGCAACTGAGCCGGCAGACCGAACAGGCCGACGCCCCCGCGATGGATCAGATCAGCCGGGCCCAGCAGGAACTCGACCCCGAAGCCCTCGCCCTGATCGACCGCGCCCGCGAACTGATGAAGCAGCGCGCGGAGCAGAAGCGGGATAACGAGATTTCCACGCCTCCCGCGCCGTGGGTTCCGCCGGGCAAGGAAGTCGAGGCCATGCCGGTCGAGGCCGACACACCGGAGGAAGACCCGGCGGAGGAGCAGCCGGCCGACCCCGACGCGATGGAGCGGAAGCTCGACG
>CAYFQS010000245.1:0-4842 GCA_964345245.1 uncultured Planctomycetaceae bacterium
CGCTCCGGTCCGGCTTGATGCTTGTCGCCGGGGGCCAAATCGGTATCATGCACGGCTCGGACCCGCCCCGGGGCAATGGCCCTGACCCACCGGTTTTCACACGATGTGAGAGGTAGCTAGCCATGGCTGAGAATCAATCCACAGGCGGACGGCTGGTCGGCAACGCCGTCATCGGACAGTCCGGCGGCCCGACCGCGGTGATCAACGAGTCGCTCGTCGGTTGCGTCGAGGTGCTCAAGCGGTCTTCGGACATCGAGAAGATTTTCGGGGCCCACCACGCGGTGGCCGGGATCAAGGCCGAGGACTTCATCGAAATGCAGAGCATTCCGCAGGATCGGTTGAACCGACTGGCGGAGACGCCGTCGGCGGCGCTCGGCTCGAGCCGGGACAAGCCCGACGAGGAGTACTGCAAGGAAATCTTCCGGGTCTTCAAGAACAACAACGTCCGCTACTTCTTTTACATCGGCGGCAACGACAGCTCGGACACCTGCCGGATCGTGAACGAACAGGCGAAGGCGGCGGACTACGAGCTTCGCTGCTTCCACATTCCCAAGACGATCGACAACGACCTGGTGGTCAACGACCACACGCCGGGCTTCGGCAGCGCGGCGAAGTACGTGGCCTGCGCCTTCATGGGCGACAACCTGGACAACCGGGCGTTGCCGGGGATCAAACTCGACGTGGTGATGGGGAGACACGCAGGGTGGCTGACCGCGTCGAGCGTGCTGGCGCGTCAGAACCCCGACGACGGTCCGCACCTGATCTACGTGCCGGAGGCGTCGTTCGACGTCGACAAGTTCATCGCGGACGTGGACCGGGTGTACAGCCGGGAGGGGCGGTGCCTGATCGCGGTGAGCGAGGGGATTCACGACGCGCAGCGCACGCCGATCGCGACCAAGCTCGCGGAGATGCAGGGCCACCACGTGGAGCGCGACGCCCACGGCAACCCGCAGCTTTCGGGCACGGGGGCGCTGGGCGATTTTCTCTCCCGGGAGATCAAGAACCGGCTGTCGGACAAGCACGGCAAGCTGCGGGTGCGGGCGGACACGTTCGGGTACTTGCAGCGGTGCTTCGCCGGCTGCGTGAGCAAGGCCGACCAGGTCGAGGCCCGCGAGGCCGGTCGCAAGGCCGCCGAGGTGGCGCTGATGGGCAACGTCGACGGGTCGATCGCCATCGTCCGCATGGACGACGATCCCTATCGGGTGGAGTACAAGATGATCGGCCTGGCGGAGGTGGCGGCGAAGACGCGGCACCTGCCCGAAGACTACATCGTCGACGGGAACAACATCGCCGAGAGCTACCGCCGATACCTCGCGCCGATCGTCGGGCCGCTGCCCACGGTGGAACTGCTGCGCAGTCACTGATCCAGGCGAGTCTTCTGAACTTTCAGGCCCGCCGCGCGGCCGGCGCGAAGTCGACTTCACGTGGTCGAACGGCGCGGCCGGGGTGACGCTCGATCGGCTCGCGATCCACGATGGGCTCGTCGTCGAACCGGCCGAATCCGACTAGACTGTCGGCCCGACGGCGACCGATGGAGCGGCGATATGGCGTTGATCCAGTGCGACTTCTTCAGCGACGTGCTCGGGCTCTCGTGCTCGATGAACGTGATTCTGCCCCAGCGGACCCGCGGGCAGATCGGCATGGCAGGCGCAGCCGGGGCGGGCCGCCACCCCACGCTCTGGCTGCTGCACGGGATGAGCGACGACCACACGACCTGGGCCCGGCGGACGAGCATCGAGCGCTACGCCGCGGAGAAGGGCCTTGCCGTGGTCATGCCCGCGGTCGGCCGCAGCTTCTACACCGATCAGAAGGCCGGCTACAACTACTGGACGTTCATCAGCGAGGAACTGCCCGGCATCGCCCGCGCGATGTTCCCGCTGTCCCAGCAGCCCGCCGACAACTTCGCCGCGGGGTTGTCGATGGGCGGGTACGGGGCGTTCAAGCTCGCGCTGCGCTGTCCGGAGCGATTCGCCGCGGCGGCCTCGCTGTCCGGCGCCCTCGACGCCGCGAGCATCCTGCAGCACCGCCCGCACTACGAAGACGAAGTGACCCGCACCTTCGGCGAACTCGACGACCTGTGCGCCTCGGACAACGACCTGTTCCATCTCGCCGAGCAGGTGGCCGGCTCGAAAGGCCCGAACCCCGCGTTGTACTTCTGCTGCGGCACCGACGATTTCCTGCGGGAGGACAACGTGCGGTTCCGAGAGCATCTCCAGATGCTCGACCTGCCGCACGACTACGAAGAGGACCCCGGCCGGGCCCATACCTGGGACTACTGGGACGAGACGATCCGGCGTGTGCTCAACTGGCTGCCGCTGCGCCGCTCGACCGACTGACCCGCGAACCATCAGCGAAAGGCACGATTCATGACCAGACGCGTCCCCATCGGACTTCAGCTTTACTCGGTGCGCCAGGAATGCGCGAAGGACCTGCCCGGCACGCTGAAGCGCGTCGCGGAGATGGGCTACGAAGGCGTGGAATTCGCCGGCTATTACGACTACGCCGCCGAGGACCTGCGGAAGATGCTCGACGACCTCGGCCTTGTCTGCTGCGGCACGCACACGAAGCTTCCCACGCTGCTCGGCGACCAGCTTCCCGCGACCGTGGAGTTCAACAAGACGCTGGGCAATCCGTACCTCATCGTGCCGGGGCTGCCGGGCGAATGCACCGCCGATCGCGACGCCTGGCGCCGCACGGCCGAGACGTTCAACGAGATCGACCGCCGGCTTCGCAAGTTCGAGGCCTTCACCGGCTATCACAACCACTGGACCGAGTTCGGCGAACTCGACGGCGAGAAGCCGTGGGACACGTTCTTCTCCAACACCGACGACCGCGTGATCATGCAGGTCGACTTCGGCAACGCCCTCCGAGGCGGCGGCGACCCGGTGCCCTACATCGAGCAATACCCCGGCCGGGCCGTCACGGTGCACGTGAAGGACTACTCCGCCGAGCTTGGCGACGACGCGATCACCGGCGGCGGCGACGTCGACTGGAACGCCGCGTTCAACCTCTGCGAAACCGTGGGCAACACCCGATGGTACGTCGTTGAACACGAAAACAAGAACGACGAGCCGATCGACGCGGTGCGGCGCTGCCTCGAAGCGCTGAAGCAGATGGGCAAATGAACTAATCCCGAAACCAGGATGCGGCAATACGGGCTCGGCGACGGTGGAGCGGCGACGCCATCGCCGGCTTCCCACCGATGCATGCGGCGATTCACTTTTTCTCTTCAGCCGCGTCCTGAATCCGCTTTGCGTCCTCGTCGTCGACGAGGTCGCTGTGGCAGGCGGGCCTGTCCGTGGCGGACTGGCCCTTCGCCGCGAGGCGATGCACCTCCTCGGGGCTCAGATACCCGCGTTCTTCGATGATGCGGCGCTGCTCCACGGTCAGCGCCGCGGAGACCTTCGGCGAGTCCCACGCGTACTGCTCGTCCTTGCCGCTGGCGAACTGCTGAATCTCTTTGCTGATCCGCACCGCGCACCAGTCGTGGCCGCACATGGCGCAGAAGTCGGTGTCCACGTCGAGGTCTTCATCGTGGTACGCCCGTGCCGTGTCGGGATCGAAGCTCAGGTCGAAATGCTTGTCCCAGTTGAGCGCGGCTCGGGCACGGGTGAGCTGATCATCGCGGTCCCGGCTGCCGGGGATGCCGAGGGCCACGTCGGCGGAATGAGCGGCGATCTTGTAGGCGATGCAGCCCTGCTTCACGTCCTCGCGCTTCGGCAGGCCGAGGTGTTCCTTCGGCGTGACGTAGCAGAGCATCGACGCCCCGTGATAGGCGATCGACGTCGCCCCGATCGCCGAGGTGATGTGGTCGTAGCCGGGGAACATGTCGGTCACCAGCGGCCCGAGCACGTAGAACGGCGCGCCGTGGCACAGCCGGCGTTCGAGCTTCGCGTTGAACTCGATCTGGTCGAAAGGCACGTGGCCCGGACCTTCGATCATGACCTGGCAGCCGCGCCGCCAGGCGCGCTCGGTGAGTTCGCCGAGCGTCTGCAATTCGGCGAGCTGGGCGGGATCGGTGGCATCGGCCAGCCCGCCCGGCCGCAGGCCGTCGCCGATGGAAAAGGTCACGTCGTAGCGGCGGAGGATTTCGCACAGCGCCTCCCACGCCTCGTACATCGGGTTCTGCCGGTCATGCTCGATCATCCACTTCGCCAGCAGCGACCCGCCGCGGGAGACGAGGCCGATGAGCCGATCCTTCACCAGCGGCAGATGCTCGCGGACGAGGCCCGCGTGCAGCGTCATGTAATCGACACCCTGCTGCGCCTGGTGCTCGACACCGGCGAGGATATCCTCGACGGTGAGCTGTTCGATACTGCGGCCGATGATCATCGAGTAGATCGGCACCGTGCCGATGGGCACGTTCGAGGCCCGGATGATCGCGGAGCGGGTGGCGTCGAGATCGCCGCCGGTCGACAGGTCCATCACCGTGTCGCCGCCCCACCGCACCGCCCAGCGCATCTTCTCGACCTCTTCGTCGATCGAGGACGACACGGGCGAGGCGCCGAGATTCGCGTTGATCTTGGTGCGCGTCGCCCGGCCGATGCCCATCGGATCGAGCGCGTGATCCAGGTGCACGCGGTTGGCCGGGATCACCAGCCGACCCGCCGCGACCTCGTCGCGAACCTGCTCGGGCGTCAGGTGCCCTTCGCGCCCCGCGACGCAGCGCATCTCCGGCGTGACGAGGCCGAGGCGGGCGTGCTCGAGTTGCGTGATCGGTTGGAAGCCGGCGGGGTGGACCACGACACGCCGGGTGCCGTCGGATTGGGTGAAGGTGGTGGTGAGGGTGTCGGACGAATCCGGGGCTTCGGGCTCGCTGCGCTCACCCTCAGCCCGCGGCTT
>CAYFQS010000245.1:4942-6069 GCA_964345245.1 uncultured Planctomycetaceae bacterium
CCGGCCCGCCTCGCTTCAGCGAGAGCGGGGTCACCGTCACGAATCACACGCCCCGCTGAAGCGGGGACGCGCCGGAAACACCATCACGTCCCGATGAAGCGGGGGTCGCGCCGGCGCCATTTCTGCTAAGCTCCCCCCTTCGTGAGCAAGCGGTTCCTCAAACGATACGGCGGACTCATCGCGCGAATACTCCTCGCCACCCTCGGCGTGGTCTACCTCGCCTACGCCCTGAACTGGACCGATCACGTTCAGCTCCCCGCCAGGATCACGATCGACGGCGTCACCATCGAGGAAACCATCGAAGCCCCCGTCGTCGAGCGCGACGAGACGACCGTCGTGGTGCGGATTCACCGCGATACGGTCATTCGCATTCCGTGGGCCGATTTCACCGGCGAGCCGGACGCGCCGCAGCTTCGCCCCGGAATCGTGCAGACCTTCCTCAGCGCCGACGTGCGCTGGCTCGTGGCGGGGTTGCTCATCGCGGCGCCGATGTTCGCCCTCCAGATCGTGCGATGGGGGTTACTCATGGCCTGCCGCGGGCTGCCCGCCCCGCCGGCGCGGGTGGCCAAGCTCTACATGGTCGGCGCGTTTTTCAATACCTTCATGCCCGGCATGACCGGCGGAGACGTGATCAAGGCCTACTACGCCGCCCGCGATTCGTCCCGACGCGCGGCCACCGTGATCAGCATCCTCGTCGACCGGGCGGTGGGCATGATCGCCCTGGTCCTGCTCGCCCTGATCGCCTCCCTCGTGATCAACCTGCCCGAGCCGTTCGCCCCCACCGTGCGGGCGATCTGGATCGTGGCCGGGGTCGTGCTCGCCGGAGCCGCGGTCTATCTCACCCCATGGCTTCGCCGCGGGCTCGGCATTACCTGGCTCATGAACCGCATGCACGAGGCGCACCTGCTGCGCCGGATCGATGATGCCATCTACGCCTACCGTGGTCATCGATGGGCGGTCCTCGGCGGGCTTGGTTTGTCGGTCATCGCGCACATCGCCAACATCACCGCCGCCGCGTTCTGCGGCTGGGCCGTCGGACTGCCCACCGGCTTCGGCACGCTCCTCACCGTCATGCCCGTGGTGCTCTTGATCGGCGGGCTGCCCCTGAGCTTCATGGGCTTCGGCGG
>CAYFQS010000246.1:0-6048 GCA_964345245.1 uncultured Planctomycetaceae bacterium
CCCCACCCCGGACGAAACCCCCGACCCGCAATCCGATGCCGAGCCCGCCCAGGTTCCCGCGGAGATCGTGCCCGGCGACAGCGATGACATGCTCACCGCGACCGGCGAGCCGCGACAGCCGCAGGACGTGACCGTCGAAGACGTCGGCCCGGCGAAGAAGAAGCTCACCATCGAGCTGCCCGAGCAACGAATCAAGGACAAGCTCGTTGAGAACTTCGATGAACTCCAGGAAGAGGCGACCCTCCCCGGCTTCCGCCGTGGGCGCGCCCCGAAGCGTTTGATCGAGAAGCGCTTCGGCGCCGACGTTCGCAACGAGGTCAAGAACCAGCTCATCACCGACAGTCTGCGGCAGGCGGTGGAAGAGAAGGAACTGCGCGTCCTCGGCGAGCCGGACATCAAAGACCTCGAGGAGCTCGAGCTTCCCGAACAGGGCCCGCTGACCTTCGAGGTGGAAATCGAGATCGTGCCCGAGTTCGAGAGGCCGGACCTGAGCGAGCTGAAGCTCGAGAAGCCGGTGTTCGAAGTCACCGACGAACAGGTCACCGCGGAACTCGACCGCTTCCGCGAGATGCAGGGCGCGTACCAGCCCGTGGAAGGCGGCGCGGACGTCGACGACTTCGTCACCGGTCCGGTGACGATCCGCGACGCCGAGGGCGAGGTGATCGAGCAGCGGCCGGAGGTTCACGCGATGGTCGCCGGCGAAAGCCGGGACTTCCGAGGCCACCTCGCGGGCATCGTGATCGACGATCTCGGCAAGCAGCTTGTCGGCAAGACCGGGGGCGACGTGCTCAACATCGAGATGACCGGACCGTCCCAGCACGAGGACGAGAAGATTCGCGAGCAGCCGATCAAGATCGAGTTCACCGTCAAGCGGGTGGAGCGGATGGAGCCGGCCTCGATCGACCAGGTGCTCACCCAGGTCGGCTTCGAGTCGGAAGACGAACTGCGCGAGCACGTGCGGAACATGCTCGAGGGTCGGCAGGAGCGGGAACAGCAGCAGGCCATGCAGCAGCAGGTGACCGACGTCCTGCTCGACCGCGTCGAGATCGACCTGCCGGAAGACCTGAGCAACCGCCAGGCGGCGCAGACGATGGAACGACGGGCGACGGACCTGATGATGCAGGGCGCATCGCAGCAGGACATCGAGGAGAACCTCGCGGAGTTGCGGTCGGCCTCGGAAGAGCAGGCGAAGCGGGACCTGAAGCTGTTCTTTATCGTGGATCGGCTGAGCAAGGAGATGGACGTCGAAGTGGCCGACGCCGAGGTCAACGCCCAGCTCACCCAGATGGCGATGCAGTCCGGCCGGCGCCCCGAGCGGTTGCGACAGGAGATGCGGGAGTCGGGTCGCCTCGACCAGCTCTACATGAGTATCCGCGAGCAGAAGACGCTGCAGGCGCTGGTCGAGCAGGCCGAGGTCGAGGAGGTGGACGGCGAGGAATGGCGGAAGCGCAAGGAAGCCGAACGCGCCGCCGAAGACGGGTCGGACACGAACTCGCCAACGAAAAACTCGACCGCAGACGAAGCAAAAGCCGACGAAGAAGGAAGCGAACCCTCGGACGAGTCGTCCGATCGTAACGAATAGCACACACCAACCGCGGCGTCATCGGGCGCCGGATCGGCCGGCATCCGTCGGCTCCCGGGCCCCGGATGGGCAGGTTCGATGACGGGTCGCAAATCGGGCGGTCATCGCCATGCCGGCGATCTGCATACTGGCGCAGGAAGCGAACGAATCCGATCCGCTCGCCGTGTGGGTCTGGGTACTCGTGCTCGGGTTGGTGCTCGTGGGGGCAGGGATCGGCCTGCTGGTGCTGCAACGCCGCTGGCGGCGGATGATGCGGAGCCCGGAAAACGAGCTGATGCCGTTTTCCCTCGAGCAATTGCGTCAGCTTCACCGCCGCGGCGAATTGACGGACGATGAGTTCCAGCGGGCGCGACAGCATATGATTGACTTGACGGTCGTGGGCGGTGAATCCACGACCGGCGACAGCGCCGCCGGGGCGCCTCGAGACGCCCCGCCCCCGCCCGGGGCCGGGGATGAAGATGAGGCGGATGACGACGACCCGCCGCGGAATGGCGGATGAATATCGACCCTGATTGCGGTAAATTATGGGTCAAGGCGCAGCGCTCAGGTGACGATTAGGACTGAAAAGCGCTGCAACAGTACGATTTCTCTCGGAGCATCGCGGTCCATTGCTCATGGACCGCCGCAGAAAAGGTTGTTTCTGGATGGCTACGAACTCACGCGGTGGCGGCGGCGGATCAGGACGGGGCGGTGGTAATGGTGGGGGTGACGCCAACTTCCGCGGCCGAAAGGTCACCACCTGCTCCTTCTGCGGCAAGAGTTCGCGTGAAGTCGGCCCGATGGTTGAAGGCCCCAACGAGGTCTACATCTGCGCCAACTGCACCGACCTCTGCCAGAACATCTTCAAGCAGGAGCGGCGGCGGGTGCACGCCAGCAAGCCCCTGTTCAACGCCATTCCCACCCCACGCCAGATCAAGGAGTTCATGGACCAGTACATCATCGGACAGGAAGGGGCGAAGAAGTCCCTGTCCGTCGCGGTCCATAACCACTACAAGCGCCTCATGGCGATCGAGAACGCCCAGGAAGAAGACTCCGACGTGGAGATCGAGAAGTCCAACGTGCTGCTGCTCGGCCCGACGGGAACGGGCAAGACCCTGCTCGCCCGGACCATGGCCCGGCTGCTGAACGTGCCCTTCGCCATCGGCGACGCGACCACCCTCACCGAGGCCGGCTACGTCGGCGAGGACGTGGAAAACCTGCTGCTCAAGCTGCTGCAGTCGGCCGACTACGACCTCGAAGCCGCCCAGCGCGGCATCATCTACATCGACGAGATCGACAAGATCGGCAAGACGACCCAGAACGTCTCGATCACCCGCGACGTCAGCGGCGAAGGCGTGCAGCAGGGCCTGCTCAAGATGCTCGAAGGCACCGTCGCCAACGTGCCCCCGCAGGGCGGACGCAAGCACCCCGAACAGCAGTACATTCAGATGGACACGAGCAACCTGCTGTTCATCTGCGGCGGGGCCTTCGACGGACTCGAAGACATCATTCGCCAGCGGCTCGGCCGGCGACGCATCGGCTTCGCCTCCGAAACCGAAGACGTCTCGAGCATCGACGACCGCTCACACGTGCTCGAACAGGTCACGCCCGAGGACCTGCTGCACTTCGGGCTGATTCCGGAACTGATCGGGCGACTGCCCGTGATCACCCCGCTCACGCCGCTCGGCGAAGACGCCCTGGTCCGCATCCTCACCGAGCCGAAGAACGCCCTGGTCAAACAGTACAAGCACATCTTCGGCATGGAAGACGCCGACCTCGAATTCACCAACGAAGCGCTCAAGGCCATCGCCCATCGCGCGATGGAGCGCGACACCGGCGCCCGCGCCCTGCGCGGCATCATGGAAGAGGTCATGCTCGACCTGATGTACGACCTGCCCGACATGGACAACGACGGCGTGAAGTACGTCATGGACGACGATGACATCGAGCATCGCAAGACGCTGTCGGAAATTCAGCAGGTCCGCAAGAAAGAGTCGGCCTGAGGCAAGACGCCTTCGACGAACGAACCGCAGCCCCCGGCGCGAGCCGGGGGTTGTTTGCTTGCGCGATATACTGCAGGCGTGAGTGACAGCCGGGCCATTCTGCACGTGGACATGGACGCGTTCTTCGCGGCCATCGAGCAGCTCGACCATCCGAAGCTGCGGGGCAAGCCGCTCCTCGTCGGCCACGACGGGCCGCGCGGCGTGGTGACCACGGCAAGCTACGAGGCCCGGCCGTTCGGCTGTCATTCCGCCCAGCCGATGAGCGTCGCGAAGCGCCGCTGCCCGCGGGCGATCGTCGTGCCGGTGCGGGGCGAGCGATATCGCGAAGTCTCCCGCCGACTGTTCGAAATCCTCGACGAGTTCACCCCGCTGGTCGAACCGCTCAGCGTGGACGAGGCGTTTCTTGACGTGACCGGCATGGAGCGGCTGATGGGAACGGCGGTCGAGATCGCCGCCAAGCTCAAGCAGCGCGTGCGTGAGGAACTGCGGCTGAACGCATCGGTGGGGGTGGCGGCGAACAAGTTCCTCGCCAAACTCGCCTCGGACATGGACAAACCGGACGGCCTGACCGTCGTCACGCCGGAGATGACCGGCGACTGGCTCGGCGACTTGCCGATCTCGAAGATGTGGGGCGTCGGGCCGGCCACGGTGAAGAAGTTCCAGGCGATCGGCGTGCGGCGCTTCGCCGACCTCCGGGCCCTCACGCCCGCCCAGCTCAACGCCGCCTTCGGCCGCGACGGCGACCGATTCGGCCGCCTCGCCCGCGGTCTTGACGACCGACCCGTCACGCCCGACCACGAAGCCAAAAGCATCGGCCAGGAGCACACCTTCGGCCTCGATGTCCGCGACATCGACATGCTCCGCCAGGTGCTGCTCGGGCAGGTCGAGCAGGTCGGCCGGCGACTGCGCAAGCACGGGCGGCGCGCCCGGGGGGTGACGCTCAAGCTCCGCCACGGCGACTTCACCACGCTCACCCGCTCGGCCACGCTTCCCGAGCCGACCGACACCACCGACGGCCTGTGGCGGGCGGGGCGCGACCTCTTCGAGCGGTGGGCGTCGAGCGCCTTCCGACCGCTGCGTTTGATCGGCTTCACCGCCGGCCCGCTCGCCGGGGCCGACGACGACCAGCTCGGCCTGTTCCCCGACCCGGCCACCGGTCGCCAGCGCCGCCTCGACGCGGCCACCGACCGCATCGCCGCCCGCTACGGCAAACGCGCCATCCACCGCGGCGGCGGGTAAACTACACGCAACGCCTTGTTCCCCGATGGAGCCGGCCATGACACAAGCGAAGACCGACTTCGAGGCCATTCACAACGATTGCTGTCAACTTCTGGAACTCTGAGAGTTGCGATCGTGCCGTTACTCATGCGGCTACGGACCACAAAATTGCGAGTTGCGAAACCGCAATAGACGGGGAATGAGTCTGGAATGATAAAAGCCAGGATCAACAGCAAAGGGCGGATCACGCTTCCCCGTGAATGGGTCGATCGGATCGATTTGACGCCGCGACGGGTGGTGAAGATCGAACAGCCGGATGACGGTTGCGTGATCCTTCACCCGCTACGGAGCATTCTGCATCTCGCCGGCTGCTTGCGCCCGAGTCAACGCCCCAATAACCGAAGCACCCGACGGCCCACCCGCGGGGCGAGTCGGCCCCGCATCATCGGCCAGCGGTTCGATGGCGCTGATCCGCCGGTCGCGTTTCGAGTTACGGAGCTGTCGCCCGTCGCTTGCGCTGATTGACCCCGCCCCGACCATCGGCTTGAATGTAGCGCAATGACCGATGCCCCGAACATGCTCAACTTCGATGGCATCTACCGGCTCGAGACGCCCGAGCAGATCGAGGTCGACTACGAACTCGCCGGACCCGGGTCGCGGTACATGGCGATCCTGCTCGACTGGATCGTGCTTGGCGTGGCGGTGGTCGTCATCTGGCTGGGCGTGCTCGTCCTCGCGTTGGGCGGGTCGGTCATCCGGGAGATTTCCGGGCTCTTCGCCGAGGGCGAACTCCCCGGTCAGCCGTTTTTCTGGGCGGTCGCTCTGGCGATCGTGCTCACGTTCCTGCTCATGTTCGGCTACTACACCACGCTCGAAACGATCTGGCGGGGCCAGACGATCGGCAAGCGCGTGGCGAAGATTCGCGCCATCCGCGACGACGGCACGCCCGTCAGCTTCATCGACGTGCTGCTGCGCAACCTGCTGCGGATCGTCGACGTGCTGCCGGTGGCCTACGTCGTGGGCGGGACGAGCTCGTTCTTCCACCCGATGCACAAGCGGCTGGGCGACCTCGCGGCAGGGACCATCGTGGTCAAGGAGCGAGAGCTGCAGCTCACGCCTCGGGAACGGCTGGCCGGGGAGCCGGCGCGGCACCGCGCGGCAACCGCCGAGGCGGTGGGCGTGGCCCCGGCCCGCGATCCGTTTGTCCCCGAGCCCGAGACGCCGCTTGCGCCGACGATGGCCGCCGGCCCGACCGCCTCGCCGCTC
>CAYFQS010000247.1:0-6043 GCA_964345245.1 uncultured Planctomycetaceae bacterium
TGATGGACGGGCAGGTCGCGGCGATCCGGGCGGCTCTCGACGCGGCCAATCACGAGCAGACCGCGATCCTCAGCTACACGGTGAAGTACGCCTCGGCCCTGTACGGCCCCTTCCGAGAGGCCGGCGAAGGCACGCCGCAGTTCGGCGATCGGCGGGGCTACCAGATGGACTCTCGCCGCGGCCGGGAGTGGCGGGCGGAACTGGAAGCCGACCTCGCCGAGGGCGCTGACGCGGTGATGGTCAAACCGGCGACGGCCTGCCTCGACGTGATCCGGGGCGTGCGGGAGGCGACGGACGTGCCGGTGGCAGCGTATCACGTCAGCGGCGAGTACAGCATGCTCCACGCCGCCGCCGAGCGCGGCTGGATCGACCTGAAACCCGCGGCGATCGAGCTCACCACCGCGATCAAGCGGGCCGGGGCGGACATGATCCTGACCTACTTCGCGCCGCGGTTGCTCGAATGGCTGTGACCGATTCGGTACCGGGGGCGTGAAAATCTTCGCGGGAGCCGACGGCGAGCTAACATCGGTCAGGGTTGACAGATAGCCCCCGCCGGCGACATTTGATCGGAAAATATTCGGGATTGGCGTCGGCCGGGGTTTGAGTACACTGCTCGAGTGCCGGGTTTCTTCCGGCAGGCAACGCAACGTCTCACGCCACGGTGGAGTCGCCAGGGATGGCCGAAACTTCAAGCCCGCCCCAATTCGTCCACTTGCACCTGCACAGCGAGTACTCCCTGCTCGACGGAGCCAACCGCATCAGCAAGCTCGTGGCGCGGGTCAAGGATCTCGGCATGGACGCGGTGGCCCTGACCGACCACGGCAACCTGCATGGGGCGGTCGACTTCTATCGCGAGGCGAAGGACGCCGGGATCAAGCCCATCCTCGGGATCGAGGCCT
Organism: uncultured Planctomycetaceae bacterium; assembly: GCA_964345245.1. GTDB lineage: Bacteria > Planctomycetota > Phycisphaerae > Phycisphaerales > Zrk34 > CAYFQS01. The sequence continues at coordinate 900 of CAYFQS010000247.1, forward strand.
ACGTCGCCCCCGATCTCAACGGAACCGCCTCCGACCGCACCAATCGCGAGCACACCGGCGTGGCGGACGGTGGATTCCACCTCGTGCTCCTGGCCGAGAACGAAACCGGCTGGCGGAACCTGCTCAAGCTCAGCTCCGACGCCTACCTCCGGGGCTTCTACTACAAGCCCCGCATGGACAAGACCACTCTCGCCCAGTGGGGCGAGGGGCTGATCGCGATCAACGGCCACCTCGGCAGCTCGCTGGCGTTCTACATGCGGCAGTTCGTGAACGGGGACAAATCGGCCTGGGACCGGGCGGTGGCCGAGGCCCGCTGGCATGCCCGGACCTTCCCCGCGAACCCCGACGGAGAACCGCGGTTCTTCATCGAACTGCAGCACCACGAAACGGACCAGAACGCGATCAACCCGCACCTGATCCGCCTCGCCCGCGAGCTGGAGCTGCCGCTGATCTGCGACAACGACTCGCACTTCCTCGGCCGGGACGACCACGAGGCCCACGATGCGCTGATCTGCGTATCGATGCAGAAGACGGTGGACGACCAGAGCCGGCTGAAGTACTCCACCGAGTTGTACGTGAAGTCGCCGCAGGAGATGCGGGAGCTGTTCGCGGCGTACGAGAACGCTGGCGAGGAAGCGCTGGCCAACACCCGCCGCGTGGCCGACCGGTGCAACGTCGATCTCGATTTCACCGCCAACCACGCCCCGGTGGTAAAGATCGTCTCGGACTACGAGCATCTGCCCGCCGACGCCGACGGAGCCGTCGAGTTGATCCGGCAGTTCGATTGCGAGCACCCGGTGGGCAGTTCCGAGTGGTACCGGGCGTTCTGCGCCCAGTTCGAGCTCAAGCCCTACGACGCGGAGCAGGACGACGAATCGCAGGAGCAGATCAAGGCCCAGTGCGACGGGGCGCTGCGGATGCTCACCGAGGCGGGGGCGATCTGGCGATATGGCCCTGACCGAATCACAGACGAAATCCGAGCCCGAATCGACCGTGAACTGCAAATCCTCGCCGACAAGCTCATCAGCGCCTATTTCGTCATCGTCTGGGACTTCGTGAACTACGCCCGCGGCCGGGGGATTCCCTCCAACGCCCGCGGCAGCGGCGTGGGGACGATGGTCGGCTACTGCCTCGGGCTCTCCAACGCCTGCCCGGTCAAGTACGGGCTGCTGTTCGAGCGATTCACCGACCCCGACCGCACCGAGTACCCCGATATCGACATCGACATCTGCCAGGACGGCCGGGCGGAGGTGATCGACTACGTGCGGCGGAAGTACGGCCACGTGGCCCAGATCATCACCTTCGGAACGCTGAAGGCCAAGGCGGTGATCCGCGACGTCGGACGCGTGCTCGATATCCCGCTCAACGAAGTCAATCGCATCGCCAAGCTCATCCCCAACGAGCTGAAGATGACGCTCGGCAAGGCGCTGGAGAAGGAACCGGAACTCCAGCGCGAGTACCGCAGTAACCCCACCACGAAGCGACTGATCGACATCGGGCAGCGGCTCGAAGGCATGAAACGCCATGCGTCGGTGCACGCGGCGGGCGTGGTCATGGCCACCCAGCCCCTCGAGAATATCGTCCCGCTCTACAAGCAGTCGAGCGCGGAAGACGTGATCACGCAGTGGGACGGCCCGACGTGCGAAAAGGTCGGCCTGCTGAAGATGGACTTCCTCGGCCTGCGGACGCTGTCGATCATTCAGCGCTGCCGAGATCTCATTGAGGCCACGCTGGACCAGCAGACCCAGCTCGACACGATCCGCGGCGCCTGCGGCGCCGGCCCCGCGCCGGACACCCCGAGAGAATTCGGCCTCACCCGCAAGGAAGAGCCGAGGGCTGAGGGAGCTGAAAAGCCGAGGGCTGAGAAAGATGGAAAGCCGAGGGCTGAGGAGCCGGCGAACGCCGGCGACGAAGCCCCGGATACCGACCCCCTCGACCTCGAGCGCCTCCGCTACTGCGACCAGAACGTCTTCGACCTCTTCCGCCGCGGCGACACCGAGGGCGTGTTCCAGTTCGAGTCCACCGGCATGCGGGGCACGCTCGTGGCCATGGGGCCCGACCGGCTGGAAGACCTCATCGCCGCCAACGCCCTCTACCGCCCCGGCCCGATGGCCAACATCCCGCATTACAACGATCGCAAGCACGGCCGGGCACCGGTCGACAAGGTCCATCCCATCATCGACCGCATCACCGCCGAGACCCACGGCATCCTGGTCTACCAGGAGCAGGTGATGCTCGTGTGCAACGAGCTCGGCGGCATCCCGCTCCGCGGGGCGTACACGCTGATCAAGGCGATCAGCAAGAAGAAAGAAGACGTGATCGCCTCCTACCGCGAGAAGTTCCTGGAAGGAGCGCAGCGCAACGGGCTCGCGAAGGCGCGGGCGGAGGAGATTTTCGAGCTCATCCGCCAGTTCGCCGACTACGGGTTCAACAAGTCGCACTCCACCGGCTACGCGATCGTCGCCTATCAGACGGCCTACCTGAAGACCTACTTCCCCGTGCAGTACATGGCCGCCCTGCTCACCTACGAATCGGTGAACACCGACAAGGTCAACGAGTACATGGACGAGTGCCGACGGGTGATGTTCCCCGACGGTCACGCGGGCATCGACGTGCGCCCGCCGGACATCAACAAGGCCTTCGCCGACTTCACCGTGGTGTTTGAGGACAACGAACCGCGGGACCCGAACCACGGACATATCCGCTTCGGGCTCGGCGCGGTCAAGGGGGTGGGGCAGAAGGCGATCGAGGCGATCATCGACGCCCGCGAGTCCGGCGGGGAGTTCCGCAGCATCTTCGACTTCTGCGAACGCGTGCCGCCCGGCATCGTCAACCGCTCCTGCATCGAGGCCCTGATCAAGTGCGGAGCCTTTGACTCCGTGCACGGCCGGGACAAGCGGTCGGCCCTGGTCGCCGCGCTGGACACCGCGATCAGCCGGGGCCAGCAGGAAGCCACCCTCCGCGGGGCGGACGACTTCCTGTTCGGCGGGGTCGCGGAAGAGCAGGTCGCCAACGGCGAGCATGCCGAGGCCGAGCCCGACCTGCCCGACGTCCCGCCATGGGACGAACAGGAGATGCTCACCCAGGAGAAGGGCGTGCTCGGGTTCTACGTCTCCAGCCATCCGGTCGACCGTTACCAGCGGCTCATCGATCGCCTGTCCAACGTGGCGGTGCGCGAGGTACGCCAGCTCCGGGCCGACGTCGAGGTCACCGTGGGCGGGATGATCGGGAAGGTCCGTCCGACGCTCACCCGTCGCGATCAGCGGCGGATGGCGTTCGTCACCTTCGAAGACCGCACGGGGTCGCTCGAATGCGTGGCCTTCCCCGAGACCTTCGCCCGCTACAGCCATCTGCTGCAGCCGGACGAAGTGGTGTTCCTCAAGGGCAAGGTGAACCGCGGGAAGGAGGAGGTGAACATCGCCATCGACGAGGTGATCCCCGTGGCCGAGTCGGCCGACCAGCTCACCCGCGCGGTGCGGATCGTGCTCCGCGAAGGTGGCAACGGGCGGGTGAAGAAGATCAACGGCGAGCTGAAATCGCTCAACCGGATTCTCCGCCAGCAGCCGGGCAACGCCGAGGTGTTCTTCGAGATTCACCAGAACGGGATGGTGGTGCTGCTCCGCGGCCCGCAGTCGCTGCGGGTGGCCCCGAGCGGGCTGCCGAGTCAACTCGCCGGGCTCTTCCACGACCAGCGCTGCTGCAAACTCATGGGCCCGACCAAGCTGATCGCGTCCGATCCTTCCGTGGTCCTGCAGGAAAGCGAGCCGACCACGGTCAACCGCATCCGCGAGGAAGACGACGGCGACGACAATGAGACCTGCGATTCGATCGACCGGTATTGACGGAAACAGCAGCCAAACCTATGCCCGGCAGTGTGTGACGCATCGCACCGCATGTGGCGGGCGAGGGGCGTTGCCCGGAATCGGGCAGGGCTGCGGAAAAATAGTGCAGTAAATCCGAATTAATGCCCGATTATCCCTTGATTGATGAACCCGGATCTGGCTATCCTTCGTACAGAAGTACGGTTGCGAGGAGAAAAGACGGAACGAGTTGTTGGCGCGAATTTTGTAAGTGCCCACCCCGATTCTCCCGATGATGAGTATTGGCCGGTCAGGGACGACCGAAACAGTCACGAGGCACCCAGGCCTCGATGGAAGTTGTCACCCAGTAACGCGTTGGAGTCGACCCATGACGTGCGACCCAAGACTGACCCTTAATGGTGCGATCCACCTGACCAAGCAGAACGGCGAAACCATCGTCGGCCGCTTGATCAACCTCGGCTCGGACGGAGCGCTGCTCTCGCTCGAGCACGGCAATGCCTCGGTGCGCGAAGGCGAGACCATTCGCCTGACCATCGAGTGGACCCAGCCCGAAGTGGCCTGGGCCGAAGATGAGACCTTCGAAGGCGTGGTCCAGGAAGTGGTGGACGGCAATCACCGCGTGACCATCGCCTTCACGCATTCGACCGCCGCCTGAACCGCGGCCGCTCGATCTGCCCTCGCTCGCCGCATTGGCCCTGCCGAAGCGGTACCAATATCCCTCTCGGACGACCCGCACCGGTCCCAATCGCCCCGGTCCTTCTGTTCGCAGACGCAAGTGCCCGCTCCTGCTTGTCCGGAAGATTCACAACGAACCGCATAGGCGCAGAGACGCAGCGTAAATCACCGCCTGAAAGTAATTCAGGGCATTTCTGCGGGTGGATGTCGTCTGGCGGAAGAACACACCGCTACTTGGCGAAAGGTCGGATTCGCGCCTGAGTCGTGTGGCCACAGGTACTTCTCCGCGCCTCTGCGGCGAGCGAACCGGGATGGTCCGCACTCCCCGCGGCGAAGGCGACTACGCTGTTCTGGTCAATGGAATCGGGACACACGGAGACGTTGCGATGAACGCAAAGCTCACCGAACAGATGAACGGCGAGACCGACGCCCTCATCGTGGTCGACGTGCAGAAAGACTTCTGCCCCGGCGGAGCGCTGGCGATCAGCGACGGCGAGGAGGTCATTCCCCTGCTCAACCGATGGATCGAGGCGGCGAAGCAGCGCGGCGCAACCATCGTCGCCTCCCGCGACTGGCACCCGCTGCACCACGTCCGTCGAGGTAGGCGCGCGTTCCCTCCACGCGGATCATGTTCTGGAGCCGTTCGGC
>CAYFQS010000248.1:0-6010 GCA_964345245.1 uncultured Planctomycetaceae bacterium
GCCCGCCACGGAGGCGATGTTGATGATGCGCCCCCACTTGCCGCGGATCATCGGCTTCGCCGCCGCCCGGCACGCCACGAACACCGACCGCAGGTTGATCCGGATCACCTCGTCGAACTGCTCGTCGCTCATCCGCAGCACCAGTGCGTCGCGGGTGATCCCGGCATTGTTGACCAGGATGTCCAGCCGACCATGGGTCTCGGCGATCCGTTGGATCGCGGCGGCGAGGGCCTCGCCGTCGCCGACGTCCACCGGCGCCGCGTCGGCCGATCCGCCCGCCGATTCGATCTCGCCCCTGACCGCGTCGAGCTTCTCCGCACTGCGGGCCATGAGCACGACGTGCCGGCCCCGGGCGGCGAGAGATCGGGCGATCGCCGCCCCGATGCCTCGGCTTGCCCCGGTCACGATGGCTACGCGTTTGTCCGTCGTCTCTGTCATGCCTGCCTCTCTATCGCTTCCTGTGCCACGGCGCCGGGCGCTAATTCGGTTGGGCGTAATTCTCGACTTTGACTTTCCGCGCCGTCCGCCGCATCAGCCCGCTGATCACCTTACCCGGAGCGAGTTCGAGGTAACGCCCGCTCACGTGCTCGATCAGCCAGCGCAGGTTCTGCTCGAACCGCACCGGGCTGACGATCTGCTCCACGAGCAGGCGCTTGATCCGGTCGACGTCCTCGCCGTGCGGCTCGCCGGTCACGTTGCTGAGCACCGGGAACGTGGGCGGCTGGAACTCGACCCTGGCCAGTTCGTCGGCCATGCGGTCCGCGGCCGGCTGCATCAGCGGCGAATGAAACGCCCCGGCGACGGTGAGCGGCGTGGCCCGCAGGCCCTTCTTCTCCGCCACCGTCAACGCCCGCTCGCAGGCCGAGTCCGTGCCGCTGATCACCACCTGCCCCGGACAGTTGAAGTTCGCCGGGACGAGAATGTCATCCAGCCGGGCCTCGGCGCAAAGCTCCTGTGCCTGCTGTTCGTCCGCCCCGATCACCGCGAGCATCGAGCCCTGCTGGCCCTCGGCCGCCTCCTGCATGAACCGCCCGCGCTGCCAGACGAGTCGCAGCCCGTCCTCGAAGCTCATCACGCCCGCGAGATGCAGGGCCGAGTATTCTCCCAGCGACAGCCCGGCCGCGGCGAGGATCGTGTCCGGCCCGAGGGTGGCCACGCCCGTCGTCTCGATCCCCACCGCCGACGCCGCGGCACACACGAACAATCCCGCCTGGGCGTAGTCCGTGCGGTGGATCACTTCGTCCGGCCCGTCGAAGCACGCCTCGCTCAACTCGATGCCCAGAATCCGGTCCGCCCGGGTGAAGCATTCGCGCACGACGTTGGACCGTTCGGCCCACGCCTTGCCCATGCCCGCGTGCTGGGCGCCCTGGCCGGGGCATAACACGATGTACGGTGCGTCGTTCATGTCTCATGTCGCGGTGGCGGTTGCCCGCCGCGCGGTGTTCACTTCGTCAATCCGTCGGCCTCCCATTCGCGGGCATCCGGCAGACGCCGCAACCTCACAGGCGCCAGACGCTCGATCCCCAGCTCAGCCCGCCGCCGAGTGCGACGAGGACCACGTAATCGCCCTTTTCCAGCCGGCCGGCCGCCATCAACTCGTGCAGGCACATCCCGGCGCTCGCCGCCGACGTGTTTCCGTAACGATCGATGTTGATGTACATCTTGTCCTCGTCCAGCCCGAGCTTGTCGCGGGCGCTGGTGAGGATTCGCGCGTTCGACTGGTGCGGAATCACGATCTTCACGTCCGCCGGGGTCAATCCGCAGGCGTCCATCGCGTCTTCGATGCTCGCCTGCATGGTGTTGACGGCGAACTTGTAGATTTCCCGGCCGTTCATCTGCAGCGTGTTGAACTTGCCGGTGAACTCCGGTCCGCCCTCGTCGGGCAGATCGCGCGGCTTGCGGGGCAGGTACAGCTCCCGCCATTTCCCGCCGTCGGAGTGCATCGTCTGGTAGACGCAGCCCTGCTCCGGATCGTCGGAGGCGCTGACCACCGCGGCCCCGGCGCCGTCGCCGAAGAGCACGCACGTCCGCCGATCCTCCCAGTCGGTCGCCTCGCTCAACGCGTCGGCCCCGATGGCGACGATGTGCCGGTACATCCCGGTGCGCACGAAGTTCGCCGCCATATTCAGCGCCGCCACGAACCCGGTGCACGCGATGGACACGTCCATCGCCCCGCAGGGAATCGCCCCGAGATTGTCCACCACCCGGCAGGCCGAGGCGGGACACAGCATCTCCGGGGTGATCGTGGCGCAGATGACCAGGTCGAGCTCGCCCGGCTTGAGCCCGGCGTGCTCGATCGCCATCCGGGCCGCCTCGGTGGCGAGGTCGGTCGTGCTCGTCTGCTCGTCGACGATCCGCCGCTCGCGGATGCCGGTGCGCTGCACGATCCACTCATCGGAGGTATCGACGATCTTCTCGAGATCGGCGTTGGTCAGCACCCGCTCGGGAACGGCGATGCCGGTGCCGGCGATCTTCACGCCGGCCGGTGGGTGGATCGTCGAGGCCCTGTTCATGCCGCGTCCTCTCCGTCTGAACTGCCGGGGGTCGCGGCCAGGGTCTGGACAATCTGGTCGTTCACGCCGTGTTTCATGTATTCCAGGGCATTGCGAATGGCGGCCTTGATCGTGCGGGCCTCCGAGGAGCCGTGGCAGATCAGCGAGACCCCCCGGGCCCCGAGCAGCGGCGCCCCGCCGTACTCATGCCAGTCGTGCTTGGCGTAAATCTTCTTGACCACCGGCTCGAACTGCATCGCGAGCTGCGGGTCCTGCTCGAAAATCTCCGCCGCGATCGTCTTGAAAAGTCCCGCGGCCAGCCCTTCCGAGAGCTTGAGGACCACGTTGCCGGTGAACCCTTCGGTGATGACGATGTCCACGTCGCCGTTGAAAATCTCCCGCCCTTCGACGTAGCCGACGTAGTTCAGCGTCTCATCGGTCTTCATGAGCTTGTGCGTCTCGCGGACCAGGGACGTGCCCTTGCCCTCCTCGCCGCCGACGGAGAGCAACGCGACGCGGGGCGCGTCGATCCCATGCACCGCTCGGGCGTAGATCGACGCCATGTGGCCGTACTGGTGCAGGTGCGCGGGCTTGGGGACGATGTTGGCCCCGACGTCGCAGAGGACAATCGGGCCGAAGAACGTCGGAATCGTCACCGCGATGCCGGGGCGGTGGACGCCGGGCAGCCGCCGCATGGACATCTGACAGGCGGCCACGCACGCGCCGGTGTTCCCGGCGGAGATGACCACGTCGGCCCGCTGCTCGTCCGCCCGGGGCGAGCCGAGCCACGCCATCCGCGCGATCGAGCTGTTCGGCTTGGCCCGCAGGGCCTCGATCGGGGTCTCGCCCATCTCGATCACTTCGCTCGTGGCTTCGATTTCAATGCGGGGATCGGCGCTCAGACCGCGCTCGGCGAGAATCTCGCGGATCACCGTCTCGTCGCCGACGAGGATGAGCCGGTGCTCGTCGCTGAGCAGCTCCAGCGAATCCAACCCCCCCGCGATAATGGCGTCGGGCGCGTGGTCACCACCCATGACATCGACCGCGATGCGCATGCGGACTTACTCTTCTTCAGCTTGCTTCAGCATCAGGCCCGGCCGAACATAGCCGCAGTTGTTGCAGGCCGCGTGCGGCCGCTTCGGCGAACCGCAGTTCGGACAGACCACCGTGTGCGCCGCTCGCAGCGCCAGGTGGCTCCGCCGCTTGTTTCGGCGGGCGGGTGACTGTCGATGGGTCGGTTGCATGAACTCACCTCACAGACGCCGCAGGCGTCAGGTCGCTTGGCTCGGAAGTCTAAACCAACAGCATCCGGGAATCGACGTTCGTCGAGCCCGATACCGTAAGTCCGCTGATCCCGGATGTCAAGCATTTGGTGATCTGGCGATTGGGCGAGGGCGCGTGACCTCTTACGCGCACTCGCCAGATCCTCACCGCAATCGCTTCACGTACAGCTCAAACTCCCGCTCGATCCGGCTCAGTTCGCCGAAGGCGTCGTCGAACGCCTCGCGCCGCTGCTGCGGCGACCGCTCGCCCCTCGGGCCCGCGGCGATCGCGTCGAGGTAATCCTGCAACTCCGCCCGGCGGTACTTCAGCAGAAAACGAAACAGCCCCCACGCCTGGCTGTACGCCACCGCCAACCGCCGCTCGTCCTCGACCGGCGGGCGAACCATCACGATGAACGCGTCCATCGGCAGCAGGGCCTCGGCCTCCCACGCCTTTGTGAGCAGGCGCCGGCGACCGGGATTGTCGTGGTGCGGGCCGAACGGGGCCGCCGGGTCGACCGTCTCGAAATTCGTCGCGATCCCTTCCGACAGCCAGAACGGGTACATGTGCCCGCGGACCTGGAGGCCCATATTGAACGCGAACTGGTGCGCCGCCTCGTGCGTGGTTTTCGCCGCGTTGCCCATGTCGGCCACGGCGCTGTGGCGATTGCGGTACCACCTCAGTTCCTTCCGCACCGCGTCGAGCTTCTCGCGATAGTGCGCTTCGTGGGCCCGCGACCTCGCCCGCCGCGCCGCCCGGAGCTTCTCGCGAAGGCCGGTTTCGACCTTCTCCAGCCGGGCCACGCGATCGGTCACCTTCCGGAAGTTCGGGCTGTTCGTCTCGTCGAAAAACGCGGTGCGGTTGGTCTTCGAGGAGTAGTACCCCGCCGACCAGCCGACGTCGACCCCGTCCGCTTCCCGGGCGTAGGCGGTGAACTGATCGTGGTCGGCCAGAAGCAGGCACACGAGCCGCTCCTTGAGCGGCACCACGCGGAAGTCGCCCCGCCGAAACGCCTGCGTGAACAGGTGGTGCGTCCGCTCCAACAGGACCGCCCGGTTGATCGCCCACGCCTTGTCGGTGTTGTAGACCACGAGGTAGTGCGGCGCCACGTGCAGCTCGAAATCGTCGCCGAAGTGATCGAGCAGTGCCTTCTGCCGCTCCGGCTGCTCGGGGAGCCGGCGGGTATCGGTCAGCCGCACGAGCCGGTCGTACGCGCCGTGGTGTTCGCCGTCGAGTTCGAGGACCTCGTGGTAAAGCTCCGCCGCCCGCCACGGCAAGCCGTTCCGCTCACACCAACTCGCCAGGGACATCCGCCCGGCGATGTCGTGATCCTGCAGAGCGTGCCGCTTCTGATAGAAGTCGACGGTGAGGTCCTCGCCGCTTGCCGGCGGGAGGAACACGGCCGCCATCGCCAGCAGTCCGACGAGCCAGGTTCGCGGAGGCGAATACATGATCAGCTTCACAGTTCCCGGTTCATCCGCCGCATTCTACGCCGGCCCTTCGCCCGGGTTCACGATGGACCCAGCCCCGCCCGCGCCAATAGCCGGGACCAAACCTGGTCCCGGAACGTCACCGCACAAGAGCACGCCCCGTTCTCGCTTCACACCCGATCCGGGAGCAGTTTGCTCCCGGCTATTGCAGTTTGCTCCCGGCTATTGCATCATGCAGTGCGGCGCACATACGATCCGCGCATGTCCGTGTATCTGTTCACCTACCACGCTTACAAGAGTTGGCTGCCGGATCGAGTTGAGGGCTACGTCGAGCGTGGTGGTGGCGTTCAACCGCCGGACGCCGAGAAGGCCGATCTCTATCGCCGCCAGTCGAACGAGGACGGTGTGATCTTCGACGCTTCGGTGCAGCAGGCCATGATCGACTCGTTGCTGAACGCCGCGGCGCATCAGTTGCTCATTGTTTACGCCATTGCGACTGACGCCACCCACGTTCATGTCCTGGTCGGCTGGACGAAGCAAACAACATGTCGGAAGGTGCAGGCCGGCCTGCGCCAGTCACTGTCGCGCGATTTGAACAAGGGGTTTCGCCGCCGCACCTGGTTCGCCGACGGCGGCAGCCACAAACGTGTTCGCGACCGCGAACACTTCGACCACCTCATCACCCGGTATCTGCCGAGTCACCGCGGCCTGCAGTGGTTCCGCAAACCACGCCGCAAGCACCAATGACACAATAGCCGGGACCAAACCTGGTCCCGGAACGTCACCGCACAAGAGCACGCCCCGTTCTCGCTTCACACCCGATCC
>CAYFQS010000249.1:0-5992 GCA_964345245.1 uncultured Planctomycetaceae bacterium
GGGGGGGGGGGTTACGCGGGTGCCCGCGAGCCCCCCCTTTTTCCCCCCCCCCGCCCCCGCCGCCGTCCCCCCCCCCAAGATCGTTAACCCCGCCGTACCCGTCGCCGAAGAGCACCGCGACGTGGCTGATATTCGCCCCGTAGCTGCCGCCGTACTTGTAGCCGTAATTCGCCACCGCGATGTCGAGCGCGTTGTCGCCGTTGAAGTCGCCCACTTCCACGTCCAGCGCGCGCTGGCCCTGCGGGTTGTAATCCGTCGGCGAGCCGAACCCGCCGTAGCCGTCGCCCAGCAGCACGGAGATCGATGCGTTGTCGCCGGACCACCGATTCCCGCGGTTGGCGACGATCAGATCGTCCGCGCCGTCGCCGTCGACATCCGCGATCTCGACATCGACGGGGCCCTGGCCGGCCGTATGGGAGGTGGGCGTGCCGAAGCCGCCGTCGCCGTCGCCCAGCAGCACCACGACGTCGCCGCCGTATCCGTCGCTGTCCGCCCCGGCGTTGGCGATCACCAGGTCGAGATGACCGTCGTTGTCCACGTCGCCGACCGCGACCTGCCCGGTGCCGTCGCCGCTGTGGACCGTCGACGGCGCGTCGAAGCCGCCATCGCCGTGGCCCAGCAGCACGGAGACGCTGCTCTGACCGTAGTCGTACTTGGCACCGCGGTTGGTGACGATCAGATCGAGATTGCCGTCGTCGTTCAGGTCGGCGGTCTCGACGAAACCCGGCCGACGTTCCAGGGATTCCTGGAAGCTGAGCGAGAAGTTGCCATCGCCATCGTTGACGTAGACTTCGACGCCGCCGCCGAGATATCCGTATCCGCCGTAGTCGCCGCCGTCGTACTCGCCATACGGATTGTAAAGGCCGTAGGGATCGTAGCCGTCGTAACCGTCGTAACCGTCGTAACCGTCGTTGTTGTAGCCGGAGTTGGCGATGGCCAGATCGAGATCGCCATCGTTATCAAAGTCACCGGCCACGATGTCCTTGCTGGCCTGGTTGGTGCGGATCCGGTCGACGAGCCCGACGCCGCCCAGCCCGCCGCCGGACAGGCGCAGCGACGCCAGTTCGTCGGCATCGAGTGAGAAGGCATACACGTCATCCGTGCCATCGCTCTCGCCGATCACCTGCAGCCGGTCGGCCGCGCCCTGAAGCGACAGCGACGAATCTTCGATGTTCTCGGCGCTGGCGGTGTCGTCGTTGCTCGCCCCGCCGAAGGCCTCGCCTTCCACGTGGCTGTTGAGCAGGACGTTGACCGCGTAGGTCCCGGTGCCGTTGAGATTGCTCACGTCCACGCGATAACTGCCGCCGTCCACCGCCGCGGTGGACTGGACCATGACCGGATCGCCGGCCGCGGACGCGGAAGAGCCGGCGAGCGACGTGTCGCCGTTGACCGGGTCTTCGTAGATCAGCTCGACCTCGCCCTCGATGCTCGCGCTGGGCTCGAAGATCACCGAAACCGTCTGCGCCGGATCGAGCTCGAAGGTGAACGAGTCCGTCTCGCCGCTGCCGGTGAATTCGTCGTCCGCCTCGACCTGGTAGCCCAGCGACCCGGTGGGGGGCAGAGGATCGAACGGCGTGGGGAGGGCGGTGGTCGAAAGCAGCAGCCGCGGCTCCAGCGGCTCCATGCCGGCAAAGGGCTCGCCGGACTTCGAACACGACTCCGAGCGGCGACGCTTCCGACGCGCTTCCGCACGGAGCTTTCGTTCACGCTGCTTGTTACGGCGGTCGATCATCTGGGCGCGTGTCATGTCAAATCCCTCTCAAGGCGTGTGCTCTTGCCCCGGAGACCTTGTGAAAACCGAACTCACTTCAGTCCCCCGCCAACGACACAACTCACCCCGTTCGCGTCGGCCTGTGCCGAGCACGCGTCCGCGGATGGCTGGTTGACTTTCGCAATGTCATCGGGCCCCACCCGATTGTGAACACCACGGTGATGGGCTCCCCATTGTTTTCCCCCGAGGCAGTTCTCCCGTCGAAACCTGTTTGAGAATATTCGAAGCCAGCCCGGTTTTCCAGCCCGCCCAAGGGTGAATCGAAAATCTTTTGCCCGAACTGTTATTAGGATCAGGTTGTCCGCTAATGTCTGTCGTGGCCGGTCCCACCACTGTGGAAGATGCAGTTCCGACCGGATGAATCCGGTATCATCCGCCGGTCGATGAAGCGCACGATTCCCTGACCCGAACGAGCCATCGCGATGAGACAAACGAAGCGCGAACCTGCTTTTAACCCGATGGCTCGGAATGATTATTGATCGAACACGATCGCCGCGAGGCGGCCGCGCGGGTCGCGGCAGTACACCCGGCCGTTGGCGAGCACGGGGGCGATCCAGACATTGCGTGCCCGGGGCAGGGCGTCGTGTCGGGCGAGGGGCTTGAAGTTCTTCGGCGTGGCCTCGGCGATCACGAGTTCCCCCCGGTCGCTCATCACGACCAGTTTCTCCGTCGAGGCCATCAGCGCCCCCTTGCCCAGTCCGCGCTGCGACCACATCTCCTCGCCGGTCCTGAAATCGAGGCACTTGAGCCGGCTTTCGTCGAAACCGTAGATATAACCATCGATGAGGACGCAGGTCGCCATGTGGTTGCGCATCTGCCGGCCCTGCCAGACGACATCGAGCGTACCTCCGTCGAAGCGGAGCAGGGCGGAGCCCTTGTTGTAGCCGGACGAGATGAAGATGAGGTTCTCGTGGACGATGGGCGTGGCGGCGTTGACGCCGTACGACGTCTTCCAACGATGCGAGGCGATCTCCCGGCCGCTGCCGGCATCGAGGATGACGAGCCCGAACTCGGGGAAGGCGGCGACGAGCTTGCGTCCGCCGTGCTCAAAGACAACGGGCGAGGAGTAGGCCGGGCCGTAGTTGCGGGTCTTCCAGATGGTCTTGCCGGTTTCACGGTCGAGAGCGGCGATGACGCCGACGTCCGCGATCACCGCATCGTCCATGAATCGGAGCGAGCCGGAGAAAGCCCACGTGGGCACCGAGACGCCGAAGTCCTTCCCGAGATCGCGATGCCAGGCGACGTCTCCGTTCGCGGCGTCGAGGCAGAACACGTCGGCCTCGCGAGACATGCTGTAGACCCGTCGGCCGTCGGTGGCCGGCGAGGACGCGGGACCGCCTTCATGTTGCCTGCGGTAACGGTCCATCTTGTAGCTCTGCTCCCAGACCACCTCGCCGGTGGGCGCGTCCAGTCGATACATGGTCACGCGGCCGCCCTTCCAGCCGGCGACGAAGAGCATGTCGCCGTGCACGGCCGGCCGGGAGTAGCCGACGCCGATGTCGCGATGCCAGAGCACCCGCGGCCCGCCGTCGAGCCAACCCCGTTCCGGCGAAACGCCCGTGCCGTCCGGTCCGCGCCATTCGGGCCAGTCCACCGCGGAGACCGTGGCCGCGATGATCGTCCATATCAGCGTGCCGGCGAGAAGACCGTTGCGATAACCCATGCAAGTGCTCCTGATGATCCCGGCGTCGAAGATTCTAGCAATGGCCCCGCCTCCCGCCCTGTAACCGGCGGCGAATGCGGGCATCGAAAAGGTCAGCTAAGCCCGCCAATCCCCTTACCCCCGTCCCGGGGCGGTCGAGAGGCCGTCCCGGGGCGTTTTCGCCTCGGACGCCTCGAGCCCCTGACATGGAGTCCGGACGAGGTCCCGGGCGAGGGCGAACCGGTCGTCGAGCATGCGACAGGTCGCCGCGTAGTCGTTGAGGCCGGCCCAACCGAAGAGAAGGCGAGACGGCGGCTTGTTCAGACCGGGCAGATTTCCAGATTGCATCCGTGTTGCCGCCGTGGCCTACTCCTCCAGCCAGAGGATGCTCGTGACCCCGCGGGGGTAGTACTTGCTGCCGCTGATGACGCCGGCGATGATCTGGTCGGACCACGCCCAGTACGATTTCTCGGGATGAGTCAGCCAGCGGACGTGGGCGGCGTCGGCGGCGGCGCCCTGGTCGTCCCACTCCATGCCGAGAATCCTCCGGGCCACGAACTGACACAGGTAGATCTTGCTCAGCCAGGAATTGTCGGACGTCGATGAGATTTTCCACCCGCCGTCGTCGAAGAGGCATCGGTCCAGTTCGAGCACCGAGTCGAGATGGATTTTGAGGGCCCGGACCAGCGCGCCGAAGCGGCCGTTCAGATCGAGCGCTTCGCGGCAGCCGGTGAAGTAAGGGAACACAAGCCCTTCGATGGCGGGGATGATCTTCGAGTCGTTGTCTTCGTCGATGACCGCGGGGATGTAGCCATCGTCGGTGACGTGATTGATCAGCGTCTGGGCGCAGCGGTTGGCCTGGTCGCCGGCGAGCTCGGCGAGATCGACTCGTCCGCGGTCGCTGAACATCCGCTGCAGGGCCACGTAAGCCGCCCACGTCTTCACCGCGAGGTACACGTTGTGGCGGGCCTGGCCGAGCGAGACGTCCAGCGAGTCGTAGGTGGTGATCTCCGCGCCCTCGAGGGTGCGGCTGGAGTCCAGGCCCATCACGCCGTTGCGCTGCTCGGGGTCCGGATGATCGCGATTCACCATGCTCTGCAGACAATCAACGAACACCTCCAGCCGCCTGTCAAGCCACTGCTCGTCCTCGGTCTGCGTGACGTACACCGAGGCGCAGCAGACCCAGTTGACAAGCTGCTCGTGGGTCATGTGGCTGAAGCAGCCGGAGAGCCCGAACAGTTCGTAGGCGCTGAACCCCGGCCGGGAGACGGCGTTGGCCACGCCCATGTCGTGGGTGAAGCTGATCCCGCCGTCGTGCTCGTTCGCGCCGCCGGGCAGGTGCAGTTTGTCACGATAGCTGAAGCGGTCGACGAACAGGTCGAGCACGTTCCGCACCGTCCACGGGTTCATCCGCATCTCGTAGAACAGCATGTCGACGGTGAGGTCGAAGGTGTTCATCATGCGGTACTCGCCTTCGTTCACGCACCAAAGCGGCCGGCCTGCCCAGTCGAGAAACTCCGTCGAGCCGTAGTAGCTGTGCACGGCGTGGGCGAGCATGAACTGCCGGTCGTCCGACAGCGGGTACTCCTCGAGGGAGGCGTCGGCGGCCTCGGCGTGGCCCTTGAGCTCGTCGAAATGCGACAGGGCGTACTCGGCGACCTGCTCGATGGCATCGAAGTAACGGGTGTAGAAGTACGACGCATCGATGCCCGCGGTGACCGGCCCGCCGCGGTAGAAGCACACGGCGAAACGGAACGTGCGGATCTCGCCCGCCGGCGCCACGCCGACGAGGGCGCCGACCGGGCCGAGCCCGAACACGCGGTTGGCCTCGATCGGCGGGGCGACGACGTCTTCCAGCGAAAACCCCAGCCCCGACGCCACGCCTTCATCCGCGCTGGCGATCGCGGCATGTCGGCCCTGACCCACGCCGGCGAACCGCCCCTCGGATACGTCGTCGAGACGGCGCATGCGGGTGTACGGATCGCCGCCCTGATAGCCGAAGAACGCCCGGCGGTCGGCGTGCCCGGATGTGTTGTCCACCGTCAGCTCGGCGATCACCGCGGGGACGATCACGCTCTTCATCTCCTCCGCCGCGGCGGTCTCGGGATCGGGCAGCCGCCGCACGGGTGAGTAGACGGTGAAGGTGAGATCGCCGGCCCGCCAGGTATCACTGGCGAGCTTGAACTCCCGCCTCACGTCGCGGCGCTGAAATGCGGCGAGGCGGGTGCGGACCGCGTCATCGTCGTCCGCCTTTTCCACGTCGTAGCGGGCGCGTTCGTCTTCCGCCGCGGCGAAGAAGGGCAGCGCCTCCAGCAGCCCCGACTGCTCGCCCTCGATGCCGATGAACACGCTCTCATCCGCGGGCTTGCCGAGTTCGAGCCCGAGCCCGCCCTTCGCGCCGGGGAACCCGAGGGTGAAGCTCGCGAACGCCCCGATGGGCGAGTGATGGGCGTTGAAGAAGATATTGTCCACGGGGCATGCTCCTTCCTGGCGAGGAACCGCCATTGTAACGACCGGACGGCCGTTGTCGGCATCGCCCGATTGGCGGCCGCGATTCGGCCGCCCGACGCCGCCAAGCA
>CAYFQS010000250.1:0-5983 GCA_964345245.1 uncultured Planctomycetaceae bacterium
ATCCTCTCCGCGTCATCCTGCAGGCGGGCGCCTACGGCGAGAATCACTGGGTGGACGCCCGCCGCCGAGGCCGGGCACAGCCCATCGACAGCCACTACTTCGTCATCCAACTCGAACCCGGAGCGGGCGACCGGCTGACGCTCCAGCGTGACCGACTGGCGCACCGGCCACGAACAGGGCTTCCGTGGCAGTCGATCACCGAGGGCGAGTGAACCGGGAGGTCCGCAGACGCCGGGACGGAGCAGGGCGGTCGGACGGCGCCGGTTCGCGCGGGGCCGGCCGTGCCCCCTCCCGCGCTGCTCCGCGGGCTTTGCGCGACTCGGCGTGTCCGCGGCGATTTGCTCGCGGCAGCATCTGAATCCCGACCCGCGCGTCCATTTCAATTGACAGTTGGGGGATTCGCCCATATTCTGACCGGCTTTGCCGCCTGGATTCGGGGTGGCGTCGGGGCCTTCGCCGCCCGGAATGACTGAACCGCCATCGAGGAGTCGCCATCGTGGGCTACAACTGCGTTGTTTGCGTCAAGCAGGTACCAGACACCAAGAACATCACCGGCGAAGCGATGAAGGACGACGGCACGGTCAACCGCGCCGCCCTGCCCGCCATTTTCAACCCCGAAGACAAGCACGCCCTCGAAACCGCCCTGGAGATCAAGGACCGCTACGGCGGGACGGTGACCGTGGTCACGATGGGCCTGCCCAAGGCGTGCGACGTGCTTCGTGAATCGCTGTACCTCGGTGCCGACCGGGCGATGCTGATCACCGACCGCCGGGCGGCGGGATCGGACACCCTGGCCACGAGCTACATCCTCTCCTGCGCCGCCCGGAAGCTGAAGCCGGACATGGTGCTGTGCGGCCGGCAGGCCATCGACGGCGATACCGCCCAGGTGGGCCCGCAGATGGCCGAGAAGCTTGATTTCACGCTCATCACCTGCCTCGAAGAGCTGCAGAAGATCGACGACCGCCGGATCACCATCCGCCGCAACGTCGGCAACGGCTGGGAGATCGTCACCGCGAACCTGCCGGTGGTGGTCACGGTCTCGGACACGGCCAACACGCCCCGCCCCCCTGCGGCGAAGCGAATGATGAAGCTGAAAAAGGCCCGCTCCTCCACGGAGATCGAGCAGGACATCAAGGCCGCCAACCCCGAGATCAGCGACGACGCGTTGAATGAAAAGGCGTCGTCCCGCGTGCGGGAGATGTTCGAGATGGGCCTGCTGATCGAGCAGGTCTCGCTCGACGAGATCGACGCCGACCTCGACTGGTGCGGCCTGTCGGGCAGTCCGACGAAGGTGCACCGGGTGCAGTCGATCGTCCTCGCGGGCGGTGAGTATCACGAGTTCGCCGCGAGCGATGAAGGCGTGACCGAGATGGTCGCCGAACTGGTCCGCGACCACACGCTCGGCTGACCGGCGGGCGGGGCACGACGATGGCGAGCGGATTCACATTTAACCCCCAGAGTCAGGCAAGCAATCCATGATCGACGTGAACCGAAGCGGCGAAGTCTGGGTCTTCGCGGAACAGGAAGACGGCAAGCTCTCGGAGGTCCCGCTGGAGCTGATGGGCAAGGGGCGGGAGCTGGCCGACACGCTCGGCGTGCCGCTGGGCTGCGTGCTCCTCGGCACCCAAGTGGGTGGGCTGACGAAGAAGCTCATCGCCTACGGAGCGGACAAGGTCTACCTCGTCCAGCACGACCTGCTGCGGCACTACCAGACGGCAACGTACATGCGTTGCATGTGCCGGCTCATCGAGCAGTACCGGCCGCAGATCGTGATGTACGGGGCGACCGCGATGGGCCGCGACCTTGCCCCGACCGTGGCGAGCCGGATGCGCTGCGGGCTCACCGCGGACTGCACCGATCTGCAGATCGGCAATCACGAAGAGAAGAAGCAGGGCGTCACCCACGAGAACCTGCTGCTGCAGATTCGCCCGGCCTTCGGCGGCAGCATCATCGCGACGATCGTGAATCCCCACCGCTGGCCGCAGATGGCCACCGTGCGCGAGGGCGTGATGGTCATGCCCGAACCGGACACGCACCGGACGGGTGAAACGATCGAGGTGGCGGCGGACTTCGAGGGCTTCGTCGCCCCGGTCGAGGTGCTGGACACGCACCGGCGGGAGAAGACGGTCAACCTCAAGGGCGCCCGCGTGATCGTGGCCGGCGGCGCCGGCGTGGGCAACAAGGACAACTTCCGCTACATCTACGAACTGGCCAACTGCCTCGGGGCGGCGGTCGGGGCCAGCCGGGCCGCGGTCGACCTCGGCTTCATCGACAAGGACCACCAGATCGGGCAGACGGGCACGACGGTTCGCCCCGCCCTGTACATCGCCGCCGGGATCAGCGGGGCCGTCCAGCACCGCGCGGGGATGGAGGAGTCGGCGAAAATCATCGCGATCAACTCCGACCCCGAAGCCCCGATCTTCTCGGTCGCGCACTACGGCATCGTCGGCCGGCTCGAAGAGGTCCTGCCGAGGATGGTCAAGGCCGTCCGCCACGGCGCGGAAATCGAGCAGGTCGCGGCCGGGTAACCCGCTCGCCCGCCCCGCCGCCAACGATCAACCAGGCAACCCCCGGCAGAGACACGCACCATGGCCAACTACTTCACCGACAACGACGACATCCGGTTCCTGTTCGATCACATGGACTTCGCCCATCTCGCGGAGGTTCTCGAGGACGGGTTCAAGCACTACCCGGAATACGATTTCGCCCCGGAGAACGCCGACGACGCGGTCGACAACTACCGGCGGATTCTCGACGCCCTCGGCGAACTGGCCGGCGAGGTCATCGCCCCCACCGCCGAGGAAACCGACCGGGCGGGCAATCGGCTCAACGACGACGGGACGGTGACCTACGCGCCCGGCATCGCCGAGGCCCTGCGGCGACTCGGCCAGGCCCACCTCATGGGCTTTACCCTCCCCTACCAGTACGGCGGGCTCAACTGCCCGCAGACGCTCTACACGATGAGCAACGACATCGTCAGCCGCGCCGACGCCTCGCTGATGAATATCTACGGCCTGCAGGGGATCGCGGAGACGATCAACGCCTTCGCCAGCGACGAGATCAAGCAGGCCTACCTGCCCAAGCTCGCCAGCGGCGAGCATACCGGGGCGATGGTGCTCACCGAACCCGACGCGGGCAGCGACCTGCAGGCGGTAAAGGTCCGAGCTCACCAGGACGGCAAGGGCAACTGGTTCGTCAACGGCGTGAAGCGATTCATCACCAACGGCTGCGGCGACGTGCTGCTCGTGCTCGCCCGCACCGAGCCGGAGATCACCGACGGCCGCGGATTGTCGCTGCTGCTCGTCGAGCGCGGTCCGCGGGTGAAGGTCCGCCGGCTGGAAGAGAAGCTCGGCATCCACGGCAGCCCGACGTGCGAGTTGTTCTTCGACGACGCCCCGGCCAAGCTCATCGGCGAGCGGCAGCGCGGGCTGGTGACCTACGTCATGTCCTTGATGAACGGGGCGCGGGTGGGGATCGCGGCCCAGTCGCTGGGCATCGGCGAGGCCGCCCTTCGCCTCGCCCGCAACTACGCCCACAGCCGCAAGCAGTTCCACAGGGCCATCGAAGACCTGCCCGCGGTGCGCGAGCTGCTGGTCAACATGGCGATCGACGTGCAGGCGGCCAGAGCGCTGACCTACTACTGCGCCTATTGCGTGGACCTCGAGTACGCGGCCCTGCGGAAGATGGAATTCGGCGAGCCGGACGCGAAGACGAAGAAGGCCCTCAAGCAGGAGTCGCGGAAGCTGAAGCGCTACAACGGCATGCTCACGCCGATGAGCAAGTACTACGCCTCCGAGATGTCGATGCGGGTGGCCAATGACTGCGTGGCCGTACTCGGCGGCAGCGGTTACATGAAGGACTACGCCGCGGAACGCTACCTCCGCGACGCGCGGATCACCACGATCTACGAAGGCACGACGCAGCTCCAGATCGTCGCGGCGGTGCGGGGCGTGGCGTCCGGCGGGGCCGAGAACGTGATCGGCGAGATTCTCGATCGCCAGTTCCCCGCCGAGGTCCAGCCGCTGGTCGACCAGGTCACCGCCGCCCTGTCGGAGCTGAAGGAGACGATCGAATTCGTCAAGCAGCAGGGCGGCGACTACATCGACCTCGTCGGCCGCAAACTCGTGGACATGGCGATCACGCTGATCGTCGCCGCGCTGTTCTGCGACCACGCCACGGCCAGCGAAACGAAGCTGACGGTGGCGACGCGGTGGCTGTCGATGAAGCTGCCGCAGTTCCACGCCGACCGCGAGTGCATCCACTCCGGCGACCGTTCGGTAATCGAGGACTTCGAGACCATCGCCGGCCCGGTGCCCGCCCTCGCGTAGTTCCAGCCCAAGGGAGCCGGCCCGATGGACATGACGAGCAAAGAGCGCATGTACGCCGCCTACCGGGGCGACCCGGTCGACCGCGTGCCGATCTGGCTCCGCGAGGGCTTCGCGCTTTCCCATTCGCCGGCGGAGGCCGACCACTTCAACGCCGGCTGGCAGGCCGACCCGCTCTATCACGAGCTGATCAACTATGTGAAGCCGCACGCCGACGACATCGTCGGCTGGAGCATCCCTGGCAACCGGCTGCTGATGATCCCCGGGCGGTACATCCGTTCGCAGACCATCGAGGACGCGCCGCCACATCGGATCGACGAAATCACGATCGACACGCCATCGGGTGATCTGAAGAGCATCGTCCGCCGGCCGCGTCATGAGTCTCACAGTTGGACGCTGAAGTACCCCGTGGAGACGGTGGACGACCTGCGTAAACTGGCGAGCGTGCCCTGGGAGCTCGCCCCCCGGGACGTCGAGCGGGCGAGGGAGAACTACCGGCAGGCGCACGCCGCCCATGGCGACCGCGTCATGCTGCGAACGTTCCTTTCCTCGCCCGTCGTGTGCATCAGCGGATCGATGCCGCTGGAGTTGTTCCTGGAACTGTCGCTCACGGAGCGGGCGTGGTTCCACGAGCTGACGGACGAGATCACCCGCCGGCAACTCGCGATTCTCGAAGCGGTATTCGACGGACAGGAGATCGAGACCACGGTGACCTTCGGGGGCAGCGAGCAATGCACGCCGCCGATGATGGCCCCAGGGGCCTTCGATGAATACGTCGTGCCGTACGAGGGCCGGCTTATCGAGTTCCTCAAGCAGCGCGGCATCCTGTGCAGCGTCCACTGCCACGGCAAGGTGCGGCACGCATTGAAGTGCATGGTGGAGATGGGCGCCGACGCGACGGACCCTGTCGAGCCGCCGCCGGCGGGCGACGTGACCTTCGCCGAGGCCCGCGAGATCGTGGGCGATCGGCTGACGCTCAAGGGCAACCTGGAGTGGGACATCCTGGAGACCGCCGAGCCGGCCGAAGTGAAGCGGCAGGTCGGCGAGATACTTCGTCACGGTGATCGGCGGGTGATCCTCGGCGCGAGCGCCGGGCCGATCAGCGCGGTGAGCCGGCGACTCGTGGACAACTACAAGGCGTGGATCGACGCCGCGGTCGAATTCGACCCGAACCGCGGGTGAGACGCCGCCAGGTCGCCCGGACGCGCCGGTTTGGGGGAGACGGTCGGACGCGCAACGGAGTGGAGAGCCGGCCGTGGGTTCTCATTGCGCGCCTCGCTGAAGCGAGGTGCGCCGGGCGAACGCCCGTGCTCCAAGGCGACTCCGTCCGTACACTGTTCGCCGATGGTTCAGACCCTTTCCGAGATCAAGCAACTCCTCGCCGATTGCGGCATGCGCCCGACATGTAGGCCGGATAGGCAAAAAAGAGGAAAGCCCTGGCCAGGAGTGCCGGGTTCCAAATATTCATGCCCGTGATGACGTTCCGGTTTGTTGCGGCGCTGACGTCGACGTCCCATTCGAGGCCGTCCCGGTCCGGGAAGAACGAATATCCAAGCGTGAGTTCGATGCCCGTGTTTCGCATGTCCACAGCGTTCACGTCGCCCGAGGTAAATCCGGACTCTCGCGGGAGAGAGATCGTAGAAATTGCGTCCACGATC
>CAYFQS010000251.1:0-5955 GCA_964345245.1 uncultured Planctomycetaceae bacterium
GCATCGTCTCGACGCTCACCGCGGATGACTCGGTGCGAATCGAGTCCGCGCCCGGCACCACCCGCCGCTGCCGCGAGTTCCCCCTGCGTGTCGACGACCGTGTGCTCTACACGCTCGTCGACACGCCGGGCTTCGAGCGGGCGAGGCAGGTGCTCGCCTGGCTGCGCGATCGCGAGCAGAGCGTGGCGGACCGCCCCGAGGTCGCGCGGCGGTTCCTCGACGAGCACGAATGCGGCGAAGCGTACCAGGAGGAATGCCGGCTGCTCCGGCCCATCGTGGACGGCGGGGCGATTCTCTACGTTGTCGACGGCTCGGTGCCGTTCAGTCCGAAGTACGAAGCGGAGATGGAAATCCTCCGCTGGACCGGCCGGCCGCGCATCGCCCTGATCAACCCCATCGGCCCACGCGATCACGTCGACGAATGGCGGCAGGTGCTCGACCAGTACTTCCGGCTCGTGCGGGTGTTCAACGCCCACGGCGCCGACTTCGCCGACCGCTTGCGACTGCTGCGGGCCCTGCGGGAGGTCGACGAATCGATGGCCCCGTCCATCGACGCCGCGATCGACGCGCTGCGCGTCGATCGCGACGGCCGGCTCGAACGCAGCGCCCGGCTCATCGCCGAGATGGTCGGCGACGTGCTCAGCCACGTCGAATCCCGCAAGCTCGGCCCGAACGACGACGCCGAGGTCCCCAGACGCCGACTCGCCGAACGCTACTACCAGCATCTGCGCGATCGCGAGCGGCGGGCCCATCTCGACCTGCGCGAGGTTTATCAGCACCACGTGCTGGAGATCGACGAAGACGAGCTGGACACAGTCGAGGAAGACCTGTTCGACACGCACACCTGGTCGCGTCTCGGGTTGAGTCGGCGTGATCTGCTGATCATGGGCGCCGGGACGGGCATGGTGGCCGGCGGGGCGATCGACGCCGCCGCCGGCGGCGCCTCGTTCCTGCTCGGCGCGGCGATCGGGACCGTCGTCGGCGGGGCCGCGGGATGGGTCGGCTTCCACCGCCTCGCCAGGGTACGCATGCTCGGCGGGAACTTCGGCGGCAAGGAACTCCGCATCGGGCCCATGACCAACGTGCAATTCGCGTGGGTCCTGCTCGACCGCGCCCTGCTCTACCACGATCTCGTGGCCAATCGCGCCCACGCCCGGCGTGAGCCGGTGCAACTCCTGAAAGCCGACCAGACCCGCGCGGTGGGCGAACTGCCGGCCGAGCGGCGCAAGGAGATCGAAGGTTGTCTCAAGCCGCTGCGCAAGCGTCGGGACGGCCGGCGCGACGAAGCCGCGGTGGACGAGCTGACGCGGATTCTCGCCGACCTCCTGAACCAGCGGGATGCCGGAGCGACGAACACCTTCCCGAATGCGGGTCAGGTTCCGCACGCAGAAATCCCGCGGTCCGACCCGGAGTGAAATGAGGGCCGGCCAAGCGACGTTCGGCGCGTCGGGAAGGCCCGGCCGGGGCTCGGCGTGGCTACGGGTCCGAGCGTGACGCCCCGGAAGCGGCGCTCGCCAGCGCATCCGCCGCCTCGTCCATCTCCGCGGCGCGCGTGGGCCAGGCGTATTGCCGCACGATCCGGCGCCCGCGATCCGGCTCGCCTTGCCAGAGGTCGGGCAGGCGGGATGCGAGGCCGGCGAGTCGGTCCGCGAGCGTCGCCGCCTCACCGTCGTAAAGGAACTCCTCGCGGCCGGCGAGCACTTCGGGATACGCCAGGCCATTCGGGGCCAGCGGCAGCGCCCCCGCCGCCACCGCCTCGACCACCGCGATGCCGAAGAACTCGTGCTTCGCCGTGGAGACGATCACGTCCGCCTGCCGCAACACCTCGCGGTAGGCCTCCCCGCCTTCTACCCAGCCCCACTGATCGATGCGGTCGGCGTGGCGGCGGTGGACCTCGTCGAACACCGGCGGATACGACCGCGACATCCGGCCGATCACGCTCAGGCGAAAGTCAACGCCCCGGTCGGCGAGCAGATCGATCGCCTCGAAGAACGTCCACGGATTCTTGTCCCACTCCCACCTTGCCGCCCACAGAATCCGCAGCGGCCCGGCCGCCCGCCCCTCCCGCGGCCCCGGCATCTCAACGCCGGGGGGCTGGACCTGCGACCTGTCGCGGATCGCCGCCGTCGCCTCCCGCGGCTGATGGTCCGGCATGCGGTCGATCATCCGCTGCCCCGCGTCGAGAAACACATCGCGGTGATACGCCGAGTTGAACCACGCCGCATCGGCGGCAATGGCGCTGAGGAGGTTGATCATCGCGAAGTGCAGGTCGCGCTTCCCGGCCGTCGGAACGGGATAGGTGAGCTGGTTCTCGTGGAAGTACAGAATCGCCGGCGCGGCCCGCAGCGCCGCCGGGGCCAGCCCGCGGAACTCGGCGAGGTTCATCATGTCGTTGGCAAACACGAGATCGAACGCCTCGCCCCGCTCGACCAGCTCGCGGGCCTGCTCGGCGAAGGTGATCGCCCCGTGCCGCATCCGCCACTTCCAGTTGCGGGCCGGCAGTGTGAGCAACGTGAACTCGTGCCGCGACCGCTTCGCCCATCCATTGATGAACGCGCGGTGACTGCCGCCGTGATAGGCCTCCAGGGCAAGAATCCGCATCGGTGCATGGTACGACGGCGGCCGGTCACGGGAAACGCTGCGTCAGCCGATGTCGAAATCCCAAGCGCTCGGACATGGCGGTTGAAACCGCCACGCCGGACTCAGCCGCTGGAGATTTCGGGGAAATGTTGCTGGAAGTAGTCGATCACGCGGCGGGGGCCGAGGATACCGACGAGTTTGTGGTCGGCATCGACCACAGGCACGTGGCGGAAGCCGCCGGTGGCCATCAGGTTCATCGCCCGGGCCGGGGTGTCGGTGCGGTAGACGACCGACGGGTCTTCGGTCATCACCTCGCGGACGGGCTTGTTCTCCATGGTCTTGAAATCGTCGGCCACGCGGTTGAGCACGTCGCGTTCGGAGAAGATGCCCACGACCTTGCCGTCTTCGGTGATCACCACGCCGCCGATGTTGTTTTCGACCATGAGCTCGACGGCGCGGCGGACGGGGGTGTCGGCGGTGACCTGGCAGACCGGCTCGTTCCGCATCACCGTCACGCCGTCGGTGCAAACCGACTGCTCGAAGGGGTCCTCGAACTCCGGCGAACTGTAGTTTTCCAGCGGGTCTTCGAACTCGCCCGGAGGCGGCGACCGTCGTTCACGTCGTTTGGTCATCGCTACGCTCCTTCCCGGGTTTCCATGGCGATGTTCGACCGCATCGGCTCCACGAGGCAAAGGCGGGGGAAGTTCTCGACCACGTACTCGACCAGCCCCTTGAGCCCGGTGATGCCGATCGCCTTGCCGTCGTCATCCACCACGCACGCCCAGCGAAGTTTGTGCGCCTGCATCATGGCCACGAACTGGGCGATACGGTCTGACGCCCGGATGCACCAGACGTTTCGCGTGATGTGCGGGCGCACGGGCTGGTCGATCTCGTCGGGCTTGGCGTAGAGCAGCCGAATCAACAGCTTCTCGTTGAACATGCCCATCGGTCGGTCATCGTCGTCAAGGAAGATCACGCAGCCGAGTGCGGCCGACCGCATCACTTCCAGCGACTCCCGCACGGTGACGTCCGGTTGGGCGGTGGGCAGAGGGCGGAGATTCAGCGTCGAAACCGGCTCGTTCAGGATGTTCTGTTTGAGACTCAAGATCGACCCTGTTACTTTCGGATAGGCAGGCGCGGTGATCGCCCCACAGCTATGAGTATTCTTGACCAAACGAGGGGCCGGGTCAAACGGGCGCGGCTGAAGAAACCGAGAGACGAAGTGCGCGCGGGCGGTCGGCGCGCTGCGCGTATGCAGGCACTTGCACATGGCGGCTGAAGCCGCCACGCCGGGGAACCGGCGCACCGCGCGTGTGCGGGCTCTTCGTGTCGTCGTCTTTCTCCTCCCCCGTGAACGAGGGGCGGACCGGCGGTACACTCTTGGCCATGATCGCCCAGCCGCTCATTCAGTCTGTCGACCGCATCGGCGACAGCGTCGCGGGGTTCGGCCGCTTCATCGCGTTCTGCGTCAGCAGCATGGGCTGGATGCTGAAGGATTCGGCCAAGCGGCGGCGGGTGCGCCTTGTCCTGCCCCAGATGTACGAGGTCGGCACCCGCAGCATCCCCGTGGTCATGCTCACCGGGGCGTTCATCGGCATGGTCCTCGCCGTCGAACTCTTCGAGCAGTTCCGTTACTTCGGCCAGGAGAACCGCCTCGGCGGGGTGATCGGCATCTCGGTGGTGCGGCACCTCGGCCCGGTGCTCGCGGCGGTGATGCTCGCCGGCCGCGTGGGCGGGGCCTTCGCCGCCGAGCTCGGCACCATGGCCGTCACCGAGCAGATCGACGCCCTGCGGGTCATGGGCGCTTCGCCGATCAGCTACCTCGTCGTCCCCCGCGTCGTCGCCTGCCTGATCATGATCCCCATCATGACCGTCTTCAGCGACCTGCTCGGCGTGGCCGGCGGCTGGATGATCACGGTCGGGCTGTTCGGCGTGACCAACCACGACTTCTGGTCCTTCGCCTCCTATCTCGTGGGCATGTGGGACATCAGCACCGGCCTGTTGAAAAGCGTGTTCTTCGGCCTCGCCATCGCCCTGATCTGCTGCTACAAGGGCTTCCACTGCGGGTCGGGCGCCCACGGCGTCGGGCGGGCAACCACCGACGGCTTTGTCACCAGCTTCGTCACCATCATCGTCCTGAACTTCTTCCTCGCCAAGCTCGCGAAGGATCTGCAGACGATGATCTTCGGCTTCCAGGCCGCCGGTTGAGCGCCCGCCATGCCGCCACCGCAGATCACCAGCCGCACCAATCCGCAGGTCAAGCAGGTCGTCCGCCTGCAGACCCGATCATCGCAGCGCCGCAAGTCCGGGCGATTCTGCGTGGAGACCGAGCGCGACCTGCGCCGCCTGCTCGCCGGCGGCGGGCGGGTGATCGCCCTGTTCATCTGCCCCGAACTCGTGGGCGACCGGGTATCGCTCGACGACATCGACGCGCCCGTGACACACGTCACCCGGCCGGTGCTGGAGAAGATGGCCTACCGCGAATCTCCGACGGGATTGATCGCGGTCGCGGAGCTGCCCCTTCGGGAGCTTGCCGACCTGCAGCCGGGCGAGGCGCCGTTGATCGTGGTGTGCAGCGGCCCGGAGAAGCCGGGCAATCTCGGGGCGATCCTGCGCTCGGCCGACGCCGCCGGCGTCGACGCCGTGCTCATCGACGAGCCCGCCTGCGATCTGCTGAACCCCAACTGCATCCGGGCAAGCACCGGGGCGGTGTTCGCCCTGCCGATCGTGACTGCGGCGCGATCCGCGATCCGCGCGTGGCTCACCGACCGGCGGATCGCCGTGGTCGCGGCGAGCCCCGACGCCGACGAACCGTTCACCGCGGTGGACCTGATCGGCGGCGCCGCCCTGGTGCTCGGGGCCGAGGCCGAGGGCCTCAACGAAGCGTGGCGGCGGGAGGCCGACCGCATCGTTCACGTGCCCATGCGCGGGCGGGTGGTCGATTCGCTCAACGTCTCCGTCACCGCGGCGCTGCTGATCTTCGAGGCCCGGCGGCAGCGCGACAGGACGCGGATCGGCTCAGGATGAGATGTCGATCAGTCCGTCGCTGATCTGCGACCATCGCTCATCATTCCGCACATCGTTGAAGGCCCCATCCGCGGTCAGCCGCTTGAGTGACCGACCCACGGCGAGGCGGAACAGCAGGACGATCACGCTCGCCGCCGCCGTGCCCACGAGCAGGAACAGCAGCGACCGTCGCTGGCGGGGATCGTCGACGGGCGCGGCCGACACCGCGGCCTGGCGCACGATGCCGAGCTTGCCCGTCTGATCGAGGGCGGCGTGGTCGTGGCGGGTTTCCGCGACGAACGCCTCGGCGAGCGAGCCGAGCACCACCGGCAGCACTTGTTCGGCGTCTTGGGAGATGAGGGCTGCGGC
>CAYFQS010000252.1:0-5899 GCA_964345245.1 uncultured Planctomycetaceae bacterium
TCTGCGGGTCCGACCCTTACGAACACGACGAACTCCCCTCGACAACCGATCTGCCGAGTCCATGAAGCCGTAGGAATGCAGCCCCACACCGAGCATGTTCACCCCGAACCACGACCAGCCCGTGATGATGTTGCCGAACACGGCGGCGGCGGCCACGCCGCGCCAGCCAATCATCCCGCCCCATCGCGCGTGCAGGATCACCGCGTTCCAGAGCACGATCATCAGGGCGCCGTTCTCCTTGGGATCCCAGCCCCAGAATCGGCCCCAGGACTGGTCGGCCCAGATGCCGCCGAGCACGGTGCCCACGAAGCTGAGCAGCAGCGCAAAGCAGATCACGCCGTAGATCATGCGGTCGAGCGTTCGCAATCGCCCGCGCCGCAGCAGCGGCGTGAAGAGCCCGAGCCCGATCAACGCAATGCCCAGCGCCCCCGCGACGAAGGTCGCGACGTAGCCGAGCGTAATCGTGGTCACGTGGGTGGCGAGCCAGAAGTTTGTATCGAGCACCGCCTGCATCATCTCGAGCGTATCTTCGCCGCCACCCCCGAGGCGGTCGGCAATGAGCAGGACGAGAAAGCCGGTTACCGCGGCGACGGCGGCGCCGATCCCGAAGCGGAACAGCAGCTCGATCACGAGCCCGAGCCCGACGCAGCCCCAACTGATGAAAATGGCGGAGGAATAGAGGTTCGTCACCGGTGGCCGGCCCTGCAGGACCATCCGCACCACGATCGCCGCGGTATGGACGATCAGCGCGATCACCAGCAGCGTCACCGCCGAGCGGTGCAGCGGCTTCATCCAGACCAGCCAACCGACGAGCACGAGCAGCCCGGCCGCCAGATACAGCATCATCGCGTTGCCGAAGGGGTCGACGCGATTGAAGAGCACCTCGATGTTGCTCCGCCTCGCTTCGAGGGGCAGGTGCTCGCCGGCGGCGAGGTGGTAACGATCGAGCTCGGCGTTGAACGTCTCCGGATCATTGGCCGCGTAGGCCCCGAGAGCCCGACCGAGCATGGCGGCGGGGCTCGTGGTGTCGCCGCTTTCCGTCGCGGCGGTGGCGACCTCGCTCAGCGTGCGCCATTCGTCCGTCTCGCCGGCGGGCGGCGCCATCAGCGGCTCCCGCCACGATGTGATCGCCTCGAACGTCGCAAGCTGCGTCCACAGCTCCAGCACCTTCGTCTGGAACAGCGATCGCTGGGCGGCGTCGGTCTGCTGGGCCTGCATCGCCTGGCGGATCAGGGCGTTTCGCCGGATATGGAGTTCGCGGTAGCTGTAGCGGTAATGTCCAGGCCGGGCCTCGAGGCCCATCAACTCGAGCACCTGGCCGTTCTCGACCCGGAACACTTCGTGCTGCACCGCGGCGTCGTTGCCGATGGCGAAGGTCATCGCGTCGGCGATGAACCGCATCGCCGGCTGACGTTCGCCCGCGTTGTCCACGAAGGTCTGCCGATCGCTGATGAGCATGAGTTTCAACCGGGCATAGGTGTCCAGCGGCTTGACCCGGCCCTGGTCGACCACGAGCACTCTGCCGAACGAAGGAAGATCGAACGGCCCGCCGACGTCGGCCGGGCGGAACTGCATTGCCAGCCAGAGGATCACCCCCCCCGCAATCACCACGGGCAGGATGCGCGAGAGCCGCTTCATCACATCGCCCTCCGCTTTTCCAGAAACCCGAACAGCGCCACGCCGAAGTGCGCGGTCAACCCCAGACTCACCGCCGCGCACGAGACGTACGGCAGCGCCCAGCCGGGGTTTTTCACCACCTGCAGCACGGTGCCGCGGTCGCCTTCGAGGAACGACGCCTGGTAGAACGTCTCGCCCTCGTAGCGGAGCGGGTGGTTCATATAGATCAGCACCTCGCGATCTTCGTTGCGCTTCGGATCGACGAGGCGCACGCGGCTCGAGAAGTTCTTCGGCACGTCGGTGCCGAGATAGCGATCGTGCGAAAAATCGAGCAGGTGGATGGTGTAGGGCTTGTACGTCCGCCTGAAACGCAAGGCGATCTCGCGGGTCTGTTCGCCGACAGCGACCACCTGCGGCAGGTCATTCATGGCGAACACGAGGGCGAGAAGGTACACGCCGATCTCGTCGCCGGTGGTCGCGTCAATCAGGCGAATGTATACGGCCGGACTATCGATGCGCTGGTCGGGATCGGCGCCGCTGACCGGCGGGCGCGGCTGGGCGACCCACTGCAACCCGACGCCCGCGGTGGCGGGATTCTCCATCGCAGTGCTGCCGGCCCGGACGACCTGCGCGTTCGACATGTAGCGCAGCACCTCCATGTCGAAGGGCAGATCGACATGCGTGATTCGCTCGCCGGGCGCGAGCATCGACTCCGGCACCGCCACGACTTGGTTGTGCTGGTCCGGCGTGGCATCGATGACGGCGAGCTCGACCTCCCGGATGTCTTCGACGTAATTCGCCGCGGCGCCTTCCCGGATGACCATCTGGCCTTCCTCGGCGGTGAGGCCGGTCACGAGTTCGCTGCACAGCAGCACGATGAGCCCGGCGTGGAGGAGGACGATCCCCCCCCGCCGGCCGAACAGGAGATAGCATCCCGCAAGCACCACGCCAAGGGCGGCGGTGATCTGGACCATCTCGACGAGGAAGTACAGCCGCATGGTCGCGAGGTCGGCCTCGATCTTGAGCACGATGGCCACGAGCAGCGCCAGCCCGGCGACGAGCACGACCGCCGCGCCGATCAGCCGGCGGCGGCGAGCGACCATTCGGAACCGCACCGCGTGGGCGGCGAGCAGATTCACCACGAGCAGCCCCCCGATGAGCCAGCCACCGGGGAAGGGAATCGCGGGCAGATCGGCGCGGAGGCGAGCCGGGAAAAAGATGCCGAGATCGATCCATGCGATGAGCGTGCGGAAGTAGCCGTTGACCACCTGCCACACGCCCTGTTCGACCTGCGCGAGCGTGCCGGCGAAGGTCAGCATCATGCCGAGCACGAGCAGCAGAACGGTGAGTTGCAGCGACGCCAGCGGGCGGAGCACGACCGGCACGGCGGCGAGGCGTCGAGTTCCGAAATCCGGGCGGCCGGCGTCACTCATCGCCGGCTCCGTCGCCCTCATCGAACCGCACGCTCCGCACGAGGGACCGGAAGCCGCCCTTCTCCTGTCGCACGAGCTGCGTGGGACCGGTCATCTTGATGAAGTACGTCCGCGATCCGCGGGGCAGGATGACGGCAAGGATGCTCTGCTCATCGCCGATAAGTTCGACCGCGGTGGCGGGCGAGCCGGCGACGGTCATCTCGGCGCTGACCTCGGAACGCTGCGACTCATCGATGGGCGGCAGGTTGATCTGGCCTCGCCAGCGGTTGATGTTGGCGAGCGTGCCGCCGGCCTGGCCGCCGAGGGCGATCACGGTGGTCGTGGCGACATTGGGCGCTTCACCGACTTCATATCCGACGAGGCGCATGCCGCCGCCGTTGTCGAGGGCTCGCCAGCCGTCCGGAGGCGTGAGCGTGAGCTCGGCATCGCCGGTCGGCGTCGACGGCGTGGCCGGCATCTGGGGCGCGTCGGCGTCGTCCGTCAGCGGCGTGTCTTGCCGGTCCGTGGGCTTCGGTGCGTCGTAGGTGCGGATTTCCTCGTCCTCGCAGCCGATCAGGCCGGCGGCGAGAACACACGCAAGGCAAATCGTCAGTCGCATGATCATGGTGAGCCGATTATAGCCGCCTCGCCCGGTCACGCCGGGCCGGGCGGACACCCGGAACTCGAAATCCGAAACTCGATTGCACCTGCACGCAGGCATCGGCGGGTGAAGACGTGGACGCGTCGTCGATCATCCTGGCCCGCGATCCCATCGCGCTCTTTCCATGCCGGCCCCCGCGTCGCTTTGCCTATATCCGAACCCACCGAGGCGTTCGATCACCTTGCTCAGCGCCTGCGTGCCGCTCCGGCCGTGGCCGTCGGCACCCGCGGCGACGAAGAGGTCGGCGGCGAGATTGGCCCCGAGCAGGGGCAGGCGGCCGCCCGTCGCGGCGTTGCGGACGATCCGCAGGTCCTTGTTGATCAGGTCGATCATGAAGCCGGGGGCCATGTCGTCGGCCGCGATTTTCGGTCCGAGGTTGGCCAGTTGCCACGATCCGCCCGCCCCGGCGCTGGTGACTTCGATCATCTTTTCCAGATCAAGCCCTTCGGACTTCGCCAGGGCCATCGCCTCGCACGTCGCGAGCAGGTTCAGGCCGCAGAGAATCTGGTTGCACGCCTTGCACGCCTGTCCCGCGCCGTGATCGCCCACGTGGGTGATCGACTTGCCGACGACGTCGAAGATCGGCCGGGCCCGCTGGAACACCTGCTTCTTGCCGCCGACCATGATGGAGAGCGTGCCCGCCTTCGCGCCGGTGTCGCCGCCGCTGACCGGGGCATCGAGCATGTCGATGTCGTACTCGGCGAGCCGCCGGGCGAACTGCCGCGTCGCCTCCGGGCTGATCGTGGAGTGGTCGATCACGGTCAGCCCCGCGGTGTCGCCGGGGTTGCCCTCGACGATGCCCTGCTTGCCGAAGATGACCTGCTCCACGTCCGGGGTGTCGGTGACGTTGATGCAGACGGTGGTCACCTTCGCGGCGAGGGCGGCGGGCGTCTGCGCCCACTTCGCCCCGGCATCGAGCAGCGGCTTCGCCTTCGACTCCGTGCGATTCCACACCGTGAGCTCGAAACCCGCGTCGAGCAGATTCTTGGCCATGGGCAGGCCCATGATGCCAAGCCCGATGTATCCCACACGATTCATGTTGCGTCCTTTCCCAGGCGGCGTCGTTCAGTCAAACGGCGGCCGGCGAAGCACTTCGACCTTCGGCGGCCGGGCCGCGGCCAGCACCTGCCTCAGCGCGTCGCGGCTGTCACCCGGATCATATTCCACCGCGATGAGTCCCGCAGCCGCGCCGCGCCCCAGCGTCGCATCCCGCGGCTCGAGCTGCAGCCCGCGCATGCCGTTCACCGTCGCCATTTCGAGCAGCATGGCGGGGTCCGTCTGGTCGCGCTGGTGGAGCCGGCGCATTTCGTCGAGGATGCTCAGCGTGCCGTGACAGACGATGGAATCGGTACCGAGGCAGACGTTGACCCCGGCTTCGCGCATGTCGCGATAGCGGTGGTCGCAATGGCCGAAGTACTCCGACGACCGCGGGCAATAGGCGACGGACGCGCCGGTCTCGGCGAGCAGCGCGATGTCGTCGTCGTCGACGTAATTGCAGTGAGCGCAGAGCCAGTTCGTCCGCCGCAGGTGCCGAGCCATCCACTGCACGCTGCTGCGGTGACCGCGGTAGTGTTCGGCGAAAGCGTCGTCCCACTTGCCAAGCTGCCGCAACAGATCGCGAAACGGCCCGTCGGCGCGTTGCACGAAGCGGTGTTCGTCCGGTGTCTCGGCAAGGTGCGTGGCGAGCGGCATGCGGCGCTGCAGGGCGCGATCCGTGGCCAGTTCATAGACCGCCGGTCCGGTCGAGTACGGAGCATGGGGCTGCAGGCCGAAGCCCACGCCCTCGGACCACACGGGCGTGCTATCCTTCGCATCGAGCAGGACGCGGGTTGATTCGACATGCTCGGCGCCGATACCGATCAACTCGAGGTACGTCACCCCGCGCAGTCGGCTTCGTCGAAACTCGCCAAGGGGCCGGACCGGGGTGGAGGCGATGTCGCCGGCCCGGAACACCCCGGCGTCCATGGATGCTTCGACTCCGGCGGCCATCGCCCGGACCTCGGCCTCGACTTCATCGCCGTCCTCCGCAGCCACGCATTCAGTCCAGCGCTGCCGCACCATCATGACCCAGTCCGGGAACGAACCGCGGTATGGCTGAGCCCCAATGCTCGTGAGCTGCAGATGGCTGTGGGCGTTGACCAGGCCGGGCACGAGCAGTCGATCGGGCAGTTCGACGGGTTCCACGTCCCGGCCTGGTCAACGCCCACAG
>CAYFQS010000253.1:0-5873 GCA_964345245.1 uncultured Planctomycetaceae bacterium
CGAGATCGTGGCGCTGGTGATCTGGGCGTTGATCGGCGGGGCGATCAGTCGACAGGCGGTGGTGGAAGCCGCGACGGGGGGGCAGGTTTCGGCCGGCGAAGCCGTCCGCTACGCCTGGCAGCGCTGGATCAACTACGTGCTTGCGCCGCTGCTGCCGATGATTTTCGTCGCCCTGGGGGCCCTCGTGCTCGCGGTGGGCGGCTTCCTGCTGATGAACTGGCCGGTGGCGGACATCCTCGGGGCGCTGTTGTTCGTGGTCGCGCTGGGCATCGGGTTTGTGATGGCGCTGATCGTGGTCCTCTGGATCGGCGGGGTGCACCTGATGTATCCCGCCCTGAGCGCCGAGGGCAGCGACGCGCTCGACGCGGTGAGCCGGGGCTTCAGCTACGTGCTCGGCCGGCCGTGGCGGTTCATCTTCTACTCCCTCGTCGCCCTGGTGTACGGGGCGGCGACGTATCTCTTCGTGGGGATCATGGTGTTCCTCACCCTCTACCTCGTGCACTGGTCGAGCGGGGCGTGGGTGTCCGGCGGGGGCGAGGCAGCCGCCGCGGAGGCGAGCCGGTTCGAACTCATGTTCGCCCGGCCGCAGTTCGGCAAGCTTGCCTACGTGCCGGACTATGAGCAGCTCGACTGGTCGGGCAAGGTCGCGGCGACGATCCTGATGGTCTGGATCTACGCGACCATCGCGGTGGTCGCGGCCTATGCGATCAGCTTCTACTTCTCGGCCTACAGCCAGATTTACCTGCTGCTCCGCAAGCGGCATGACGCGACGGATCTGAGCGAGCTCTACGAGCCGCCGGCCCCGGAGGCCCCCGCCCAGCCGGACAAGGTTGAGCCGACGAGCGCGACGGCGCAGACGAAGGACGAAGCGGGCGGATCGTCCGAAGAGAAGCCCGAGTCCTGAGCGGCCGGCGCCGGGAACCGGCGCCGCGGGCAAGCTGCGTCCGGCGTCGGCGGTCTTGCGGGCCCATGGCGCAGGGACAGTCGATCGCGGGCCGTGCTGTGGCCGAGACCCGAGCCCGGTTTGAGACGTTCCACCCCGTAGCGAACTTCTGACTGATTTCTTATACTCAGCGATCTTGCACCGGTGAGGGCGCCGGTGAGTGACATACCGAAAACCTGTGGGAGGCCACGATGCCCAAGTACAGCAGTGACGAGATTCGTAACGTCGCGTTCGTCGGACACGGGGGAGCGGGCAAAACGACGCTCGTCGAGTCGATTCTGCACATCACCGGTACGATCAATCAGCCCGGTCACGTCGAAAAGGGCAACACCGTCTGCGATTACGACGCCGAGGAGAAAGAGCATCAGCACTCCCTGGCCGCGGCGGTGGTGCACTGCGATCACGGCGGCGTGCATTACAACCTGATCGATACGCCCGGCTTTCCCGATTTCATCGGACAGGCCCTGTGCTGTCTCCCCGCGGTGGAGACCGCGGCCGTCGTGATCAACGCCCAGCAGGGCATCGAGATGGTCACGCGGCGCATGATGGACCGGGCCGGGCAAGCCGAGCTCTGCCGCCTGATCGTGATCAACAAGATCAACGCGGAGAACATCAATCTCGGCGACATCGTCAACCAGGTTCGCGAGACCTTCGGCAGCGAATGCCTGCCGATCAATCTGCCCACCGGGGGCGGGACCGGGGTGATCGATGTGTTCCAGGGCAGTGAGGGCGACGCCGATTTCTCCAGCGTTGCCGACGCCCACACCGAGATCGTGGACCAGGTCGTGGAAACTGACGAAGCGCTGATGGAGAAGTACCTCGAGTCGGGCGAGGTGAGTCCGGATGAGTTGAAGACCGCTTTTGCGCGGGCGCTGGCCGAGGGCCACCTCGTGCCGATCTGCTTCACCGCGGCCCAGGACGAGACGGGGGTGAAGGAGCTCGTCGAACTGCTGTCGCTCATGCCGAGCGCGAGCCAGGGCACGGGCGCGGCCTTCGAGAAGGTCGAAGGCGAAGAGACGAAGGCCTACCGTCCGGAGGCGAAGCCGGACGCCCCCGTGCTCGGGCACCTGTTCAAGGTCACCACCGACCCGTTCGTGGGCAAGCTCGGGTTCTTCCGCATCTGGCAGGGCACGGCCACGAAGGACACGCAACTCTACATCAATGACGCCCGCAAGCCGTTCAAGATCGGCCACCTGCTCAAGCTGCAGGGCAAGGAGCACAGCGACACCGACGCCGGCGTGCCCGGCGACATCTGCGCGGTGGCGAAGATCGAGGAAATCGAGCTCGACGCTCTGCTGCACGAAGAAGAAAGCGACGGGTCGTTGAAGGTGAAGACCATCGACTACCCGACGCCGATGTCGGGCTTCGCCATCGAGGCCAAGAGCCGGGGCGACGAGCAGAAGATCTCCCGGGCCCTGACGGCGCTTGAAGCGGAAGACCCGTGCTTCCGCGTGGAGCGTGATGCGACCACGCACGAGACGGTGATCCGCGGGCTCGGCGACCTGCACCTGCGGGTCGTGCTGGAGAAGATGAAGAACCGATTCAACGTGGAGGTGGACACCCGCCCGCCGAAGATCGCCTATCGCGAAACGATCGGCGGCAAGGCCGGGGGTCACCACCGTCACAAGAAGCAAACGGGGGGGGCGGGGCAGTTCGGCGAGGTGTTTCTCCGTGTCGAGCCGATGGAACGCGGGGAGGGCTTCGAGTTCGTCAACGACATCTTCGGCGGGGCGATCCCGCAGCAGTTCCTGCCCGCGATCGAGAAGGGCGTGCGGCAGGTGCTCGAAGACGGCGCCATCGCCGGCTACCCCATGCAGGACGTGCGGGTCAGCGTCTACGACGGCAAGCACCACCCGGTGGATTCGAAGGAAGTGGCCTTCGTCACCGCGGGGAAGCGGGCCTTCATCGACGCGATCAACAAGGCCAAGCCCCAGGTGCTCGAGCCCATCGTGCACATGGAAGTGATCGTGCCTGAAGAGAACATGGGTGACATCGCCAGCGACCTTTCGGGCAAGCGCGGCCGCATCCAGGGCCAGGACACGTTGCCCGGCGGGATGATCTCGATCAAGGCCCAGGCCCCGCTCGCCGAGCTGGGCAACTACCAGTCGCAGCTCAAGAGCGTGACCGGCGGGCAGGGCACGTTCACCATGGAGTTCAGTCACTACGAGCCACTGCCCCCGCAGGTGCAGCAGCAACTCGTCGCCCAGTTCAAGCCGAAGGAAGACGAGGACTGACCCCTGTAAAGCCGACGATGGCATCGTCGGGTTGAGTACCATGCCGCGCTCGCATGGCCGGCGAGGTGTTGCTCAGCCATTTCGATCATTGCATTATTTCTGCAAAATATTTATTATTGCAGAAAACTTGCAATACATCTTGAATTGCATATAATCTGCAATATGCCTGGCCTTCACCCCATCCTGATGGCCGATATCGCCGGCAGTTCGCGGCATAGCCGCAAGCGGACGCTGATGCGGCAGTTCGCGGCCATCGTGGCCTCGGTCAACGAACAGTGTGCGGAGCAACTCGCTTCGCCCCTGACGATCACGCTCGGTGACGAGTTCCAGGGCGTGGCGAACTCGGTGCCGGGCGCGGTGAGCGCGGTCGTGGCCCTGGAGGAAACGCGGGTCATGCACGGCAGTGACTTCCGTCTCCGCTACGTCCTGCATGTGGGAAGGATTGACACGGCCATCAACCCGCAGAAGGCGCACGCGATGCTCGGTGCCGGTTTGACTCGGGCTCGCGAACTGCTCGATGAACTGAAGTCCAACAAGGACCGCCGGGTTCGTGTCTCGCTCGGCGATCGGCGAGTCGGCCCGGCGCTGGAGGACGCCCTTGCCCTCTTGCTGTCCATCGGCGACGATTGGCGGCCGTCCGACTTTGAATTCGTGAAGCGGTTCCTGCAGGGCATGGACTACGCACAAGTGGCTGAGCAAGTCGGGCGGGACCCTTCTTCCACCTGGCGGCGTGAGAAGTCGCTCAAGATGAGTCAGTACTTCGCCGCCCGTCGGCTGGTAACGTTTGTCGCGGGGTGCGCCTGATGCTTCAGATCTTCCGGTTTGCCCTCGTTTTCCTGGCAGGCGAGGTGGTCGCCAACGTCACGTTCTTCCTGATGCTGCGGTTTCGGTTCCGTGCGAAGTACGAACGGAGGCCGGCCGCCAAGGGAGTGCTGGAGCGGTTCTTCCTCTTGCTTGCCCTGGCCCAGGGAATCCCGCAGGCGCTGATCCTCTTCGGGGCGCTGAAGATCGGCACCCGGATCCGCACCGAAGATTCGATCGACAGCGACTACTACCTGATCGGCAACCTGGTCTCCGCGTCGTTCGCGCTGCTGTACGCAGCCGTCCTGGCCGCCTGGTAAAGCTGCAGACGGCGGCGTCGGCAGCACCCGTGGCCCCTCCCGATCATCGCCGTTCGCTCAAACCGCCCGCAGCGCCTGGTCGATGGGCGTCTCCCCGTTGACCAAAGCGAAGGACTTGCCGATCGTGTTCGGCAGATCGAGACAGGCGACGAGGGCGGTGGCCAGATCGTCGCGGGTTGTGCGGGCATCGCCGTGAATTTCGCGGCTCACGCTGACCTGCCCCTTGCCTTGATCGTCCAGCAACCCGCCGGGGTGGATCGTCGTCCAGTCCAGCCCCTCGCCGTCCATCACCTCGGGCATGGTGCGGATGAATTCGTCCGCGTGGGCCTTGGCGCGGTGGTAATGCTTGATGCCCGACTCGCTCCGCGGGTCGGCGTTCAGGGCGCTGAGCATCACGAACCGCCTGGCGTCCTGCATCAGCGCGGCGACCGCGGCCCGGATGGCGCCGATGTGATCGACCAGCACCGTCTTGTCCTTGCCCGTCTTCCCGCCGGAGCCCGCGGCGAAGATCACCGCGTCGCACCCCCGGACCGCATGATCGATGGGGGATTCGAGGTCGGCCAGCACGGTGGGCACGCCGAGCTCGTCGAACTTCGCCCGTTGATCGGGGTTGCGGATCATGGCCAGGGGCTCGTGATCCGAATCGATCAGTCGCCGGACCACGCGGGTGCCGGTGTTGCCGTTGGCGCCGATGATGAGAACTTGCATGGGGTGCCTCCTGTCGCACGTATCGCGGATGTCAGCATGGTTGGCCGGCTCGCCGAATCAGCCGTCGTATTCGCCCTCGGTCCCCTCATCGTTCTGCTGTTCGAGCAGCGCGGTGACGCGGCGAGCCACGCCGTCCACTTCCTTGCGGTACTCGCCGAGGTTGCTGTTCAGGTTCTGCACGACTTCGTCGAGGTCGCTGACGGTCTGCTCGAGATAAGCGATCTTCTCCTCGATGTCGACGAGTCGTTGTTGCTGGTCGGCCATGGTGTGCCTTTCATTTCTCGGGGTTGATTCGCCCGTCGGTCATGGGCGACCGAGCGAGCAGGTGCTCTTCCACGACTTGGCCCTTCGCGAGATGTTCGTCCACGATCCGGTCGAGCACCTCGGGGGTGCAGCCACCGTACCATGTCCCCTCGGGATAGACCACCGCGATGGGCCCGGCGTCTTTGCAGATGTCGAAGCAGTAGGCCTTGGACCGGAAGACGCCGCCGCGGGCGGTGAGCCCGCGTTCGCGGAGCCGCTGACACAGGTGTTTCCACGCGGCCTTCATCTGCTTCTTCGACGCGCAGCCGCACTCCTCGGTGTCGCAGCAGAGCATGATGTGCCGCTGCATGTGGGGGATGCCGAGTTTGTCGATGCGTTTGCGGAGCTTGTCGTTCATTCGATACCTCTGTCCATTGTATGGGCGGCGCCGGGTCAATCGGCGAGCGAGGCGCGGTAGAATACGTTCTGGAAAGAACTGCCATGAACGACTCGGCGAATCACGAACCGGCCCTCCCCCCGGTCGCGCTGACCGTGGCGGGCAGCGACTCCGGCGGCGGGGCCGGAATCCAGGCCGACCTCAAGACCTTCACCGCCATGGGCGTC
>CAYFQS010000254.1:0-5836 GCA_964345245.1 uncultured Planctomycetaceae bacterium
GGTTCCTGTACAAGGCCCGGACCAATGAGCCCAAGGCGGCGAGGCGCGAAATCCTGACGCCCGAAGTCGACGAGCGCCGACGGCTCGACCTCGAACGCGTCAGCCAGTTCATCGAGCCCGGCCATCGCGTGCTCGATCTCGGGTGCGGCGACGGACTGTACCTCCAGCACCTGCGCTATCACGGGTCGCAGGAGGTGCAGGGCGTGGACGTGGATGAGATCAAAGTGCTCGGCGCGATCGAGCGCGGCGTGGACGTGATCCAGGCCGACATCGATCGGCCCCTCGACCTGTTCCCGGCCAAGTCGTTCGACCGCGTGGTGCTCAGCCGCACGCTGCAGACGATTCACCGCCCGGTCACCGCGATGCGTGAGACCCTGCGCATCGGCAAGCGAGGCGTGGTGAGCTTTCCGAACTTCGGGTACTGGCGGAATCGGCGATACGTGGCGTTCTTCGGGCGCGTGCCCGTCAGCCGCAACCTGCCGTTCTCGTGGATCGACACGCCCAACATCCGTCACCTGTCGCTCAAGGACTTTGAGGACTGGTGCCGGGGCGAGGGGGTGAGCATCGAACAGCGGCTGGCCTTCGACTACGCCGGCGGCCGCGACATCCACTGGCTGCCGAATCTCCGGGCCACCGACGTGATCTACGTCGTTTCACGGTCGGCGTGAAGACCCGTCACACGCCGGCGTTCGCCTCCTCGACCACCTCGCGCATGCCTTCCCATTCCCGCCAGATGTCGCTCATCACCTCGAGCTTCTGATCGTCGTGGTCGACATGCTTCAGACGGAAGAACACGGCGTAGCGGATGTCCGGTCCGAGGTGCGGGGCCACGCCGTGGGCGATCTGGTAGTGCACGAAGAACACGTCGCCGGCTCGCCCCGTCATCTGAACCGGCTCGGGGTAATCGATGTCCGGCATGCCGTTGAGCAGTGCCTCGGCCCCGTGCGCCCGGAAGTACGCCTCGAACTGGTGGTGCGTGCCCGGCCAGAGGGTCAGGTTGCCGCAGTTCGGCTCCGGCAGGTCGCACATCAGCACGCCCATGAGCATGGTGAAGTTCTGGATCGTGCCTTCCGGGACGCCGTTGTGCGGCGAGTGCATGCCGTCGAGGTGGCAGCCGGGCTTCTTCGCGCGGTCGGCCATGGAGGGAAAACGCAGGGCGATCTGACCGCTCTTCGGGGGCGCCAGGCGGCCGGGGCCCACCAGCGATTCGGCCAGCGACCAGGCCGGCGTCTTCATCGCCAGGTCCGTGATGACCGGCCGGCCCTGGAGTTCGGGGCAGTACGAGCGGGCGCGGAAGGTTTGCAACTGCTCCGAGTCCATGCCCTGCCCGAGGTGGTGGTGAATCGCCCGGCGGGCCGCCCGGACCATGGCCGGCGGCACGACGCCTCGCGCCGCCACGTATCCCCGGTCGAACAATCGCCGCTTGTCGTCGTAGTTGAATTCCATTGCTGCGCTCGACTTCCTGTTTTCCTGGTTCCTTCGATTGCGGCCGTCACCTTCAACGGCAGGCGCATGCACGATAGGCAAGCAACTGGAGCATGGATCGGCCGGCCGCGGATTCCCGGCGAGCCGTCAGTTCGGCGCGGCCGGTCCCGGCGAGGGCCGCGGCTCACCGCCCCCGGGCGAACACCTGTTCTCCCATGTCGAACAACCGATCGACGATCGCGGCCATGCCGCGCCGCGTGATGCGGTCGATGCGAAGCAGGCCCGCGATCCGGCCCGGCCGCCGCAAGGCGTAGCCGGCCGCGGACTTCGTCCGCGAACGCCCCGTCGCGTCTACCAGTCCCAGCCATCGGGCGGGCAGCGTTTCGTTCGCCCGATCGCTGATCGCCCGCAGGCAGAGCCAGGGCACGCCGGCCTCTTCGCACACCGCGGCGATTGCCGCGGTTTCCATATCGACGGCGTCAGCGTCGAAATGCTCACGCACCACCGCCTTCTCGTCCGGCGTTCCGGCCGATTTCGCCACCGTGACCAGCGTCGTCTCGTCGCCCGTCACCGAGGGCGTGAACGCCCGGCCGTCGCGCCCGTCGATCACTTCGCCCGGGGCGATGACCTGACCCATCCGAAGATCGGGGGCCAGCCCGCCGGCCAATCCGGCGATGCACACGAGCCCCGGCGCGTGATGCTCGAGGAGGTTTCGCGTGAAGTCGCCGGCACGATCGGGCCCGACTCCGGTGAACGCCGCGATAATGGACGGCGACTCACGAGGGTCGACGACGGTGGTGGTGCCGCGGACGCGCCGGAGGCCGAGGCGGCGTTGCAGCGGCCGCAGCTCGGCGTCCGTGGCGGTCAGGAGAATGGTCGGATCGGTGCCCAAAGCGGTTCAGACCTTCTGCGGGAAGATGGCGAAGGCGATCAAGGGCTCGTCGCCGCCGTTTTCGATCGCAACGCCACGCTCTACGGCGTTGACCCCGAGGTAGAACTCGTCTTTGCCGACTCGTCCGGCGCCTTCGCTGCCGCGAATCGCCCGGCCGTCCAGTTTGCCCTTGCCCGACCATACGAACAGCATGCACGGATCGTCGGCGGTGAACCGGATCGTCTTGTCGATGGTCAGCCGTTGGCCGGAAAACTTGTCGGTCATCTCCGGCGGATAGATCCATTCGATCTTCCCACCTCGCGGCGACTTGCCCTTGACCTTCGTCGGACGCAGTGAGTACGTCTCGACCAACTTCGGATCGTGGTTGAGTCGGAAGTCGATCACGGAGATGGCCTTCATCGCATCCGCGAAGCCGGGGTGACGGTCAGCGGCGCTGAGCGTGACGTTGCCGAGTTCCTTCTGGAACAGGGTGCAGACGTCCGAGGGCTGCTGTACTTCGAGAGTCAGCGCCGTGCCGGGGCGGTGCATGAGCCCGGCCCTGGTGTAGAACCCGCAGCCGTACGCCTGGTAGACCGCGGGGCTGGTTTCAAGGACATAGTCGACGCCTCGCTCCATCTGCTCGACGATGTCCCTGGCCCGCACGCCCTTGTGCAGCCCGATGTGCGTGTAGGGCTGTGGGCCCTTGGGCGCGGTCAGGAAGTGGTAGGCCTCGTCCTTGCCGAAGCGCTGGTCCGGATATACGTTCGGATGGTCGGCCACGAACTTGTCGCCGGCGTGCACGTGGAAGGGGATCGGGATGCCTGCGTCGAGCAGTTTCACCAATAACC
The DNA here is from genome assembly GCA_964345245.1 of uncultured Planctomycetaceae bacterium. GTDB lineage: Bacteria > Planctomycetota > Phycisphaerae > Phycisphaerales > Zrk34 > CAYFQS01. Next base: position 3,145 of record CAYFQS010000254.1, read on the forward strand.
GCAGTTCGCCTTCGTGCTTCCTGAACCGCTTCTCGCCCAGCAGCCGCGGGCCGTGTTCAGCGTCCTTGAGCAGATCGGGCAGCAGCTTCGGACCGCTCGCCGGGGCGTCGGCCCATGAGCTGACCCCGCCGCTCGGGATCCCCTTCGGATTCACCGCCATCGTCGACGAGCCGATCCACCGCTCGGGGCGGTAGTAGCGCGGCTTGCCGGCACGGGCGGATCGCTGGCCGAGGCGGTTCGCGTCGTCGTAGAATCGTCCCACGAGCCGCGGCTCGAGGCGAAGCACATCGTGGTCGCGGTCCAGACGTTTGGTGGCGGCGTCTTTCACAACAGGGCTCCCTGGCGGCTCGTCGGCCGCTTGTGAAAGTATCCCATATGCGGGATAACTGGCAACTGACCGCCATGACGTCAATCGGAGAAACAGGACAATGGCTGTATACCACATGGTCTGGATGAAGTTCCACGACGGACTCGCCGCCGGGCGGATCGATCAGCATCTCAAGGCCCTGGCCGCGATGCCGGAGAAAATCCCCGCGATCCGCGACCTGCACCTCGGGGCGAGCTTCACCGATCGGGCGGGCGGCTACACGCACGGGCTGATCGTGGTGGTGGATGATCGCGATCAGCTCACCGCGTACCTCGAGCACGAAGAGCACGTGAAAGTCGCCGGTCCGCTGAAGCGGGACGCCGAGTTGATGGCCATGGACATCGAGGACTAGCCGCCGCGAATGATCCCCGCCTGTTTCGCACTGATCGCCGTCGCCTTCGCCATCGCCCTGCCGATGACGTGGCTCGTCCGCCGTGCGGCGAATCGGCTGGGTCAGTTCGATCGGCCGGGCGAACGGAAGATTCACGACCGGCCGATCCCCTCGACCGGCGGCGTGGCGATCTTCGCCGGCTTCATCCTCCCCATGCTCCTCGGCCTGCTCGCGGTCTGGGCTGCCCCCGAAGCGTGGTGGCAGCGCCTGCTGCCCGACCTGGTCGGGCAGCTGCCCGGCATTCGAGCCGTGACCGGCACCGCGATGGCTTTCATCGCCGCGGTCACCGCCCTGCACGTGGTCGGCCTGATCGATGACCGGTTCGACCTCGCCCCGATCAAGAAGCTGCTCGTGCAGGTCGCCGCCGCGGGGCTGCTCGCGGTGCTTTTCGACGTGCGGTTGATGGAATGGGCCGGCGCTGTGCCGAGCATCATGTTGACCGTGCTCTGGCTCGTCGCGATCACCAACGCCTTCAACTTCCTGGACAACATGGACGGCCTGTCGGGCGGGGTGGCGACGATCTGCGCCGGCATCTTCTTCGCCGCCGCCCTGATCGGCGGGCAGTGGTTCGTCGCCGCTGTCCTCGCGCTGCTGATCGGCTCGCTGCTCGGGTTCCTCGTGTTCAACTTCCCGCCCGCCACGATCTTCATGGGCGATGGCGGGTCGCTGCTGGTCGGGTTCGTCCTCGCCTTCTGCAGCGTTCGCGTGACGTATTTTGATCCCGATCTCACCCGCACCGCGTGGTATGCCGTGTTCACCCCGCTCGTGGTGCTGGCGATCCCGCTGTACGACCTGACCAGCGTGACGCTGATTCGCATCGCCCAGGGCAAGAGCCCGCTCAAGGGCGACACTCAGCACTTTTCGCATCGGCTGGTGCGCAAAGGGCTCTCGCGGCCGGCGGCGGTGATCGTCATCTACGCCTGCACCTTCGCCACCGGGCTCGGCGGGGTGATGCTCGGCCGCGTCGCCGGCTGGCAGGCCGCGCTGATCGTCGCCCAGACGCTGGCTATCCTGCTCGTGCTCGCCCTGCTCGAACGCACGGCGATCACCAACCACGACGTATGAACGCCACCGCCCGAGAACCCGACGCCCCGGCCACGCCGCCCCCGACGCCGCGATGGGTGACGTGGTTGGAAGCCGCGTCGGTCGTCGGCCTGCTGGCTCTGGCGATCGTGCGCTGCATCGCCGTGTTTTCCCCGCGAATATGGTTTGACGTCGCGCCGCAGTACGGGCAGACCGCCGTGACCGCTTTCGGACCGATCGGGGCGGCGGTGACCAGTCTCCTCGCGGTTCTCGTGCTCGCCGGGGCGATCTGGTCGGCCGGCCTCGCCGGGCGGCGGTTGCACGGGGAGATGCTCGCGCTGCTGATCATCGGCGCGGGCTTCGCGGGTTACCACATGCTGCGCGACCCGGAATCGCTGCGCCTCGGCGGCGACTGGATCGGGGCCATGGCGCTCGGCGTGGCCGCGGCGCATCTCGCCGGGCGGCCGGCGATGAAACGAATCATCGCCGCGGCCCTCGTGGGGCTGCTGCTCGCCCTCGCCGCCCAGGCCGTGCTTCAGGTCACCGTCGAGCACGCCGAGACGGTCCGCAACTACGAGGAGAACCGCGAGCAGATTCTCGCCGCCCGCGGCTGGACGCCCGACTCGGTCAGCGCCCGCAAGTACGAGGAGCGGCTTCGCCAGCGCGAGGCGACCGGACGTTTCGGCCTGGCCAACGTGTTCGGCTCGGTCGTGGGGGCGCTCACGCTTCTGACATTCGGACTGGCGGTTGGGAGTGGGCAGGGTCGCCACCGTCGGGCCCGCAGCGGAGCGAACGGCCGCCCGTGCGAAGACGCCGAGCCGGAAGATCGCCGCGGCCGGCCCCCCGCGGACTCCGGGACCGGCCGTGGCGCGCCGCGACCGGCTGCGACTCATGGGCGCGACGAGCCGACA
>CAYFQS010000255.1:0-5786 GCA_964345245.1 uncultured Planctomycetaceae bacterium
CGGGTGCTCATGTAAATCGTAACCCCCCCCGGGGGGGACAGGGCGGCAAAAGCCGCCACGCCGGGCGAACGGCTCATGGCGGTGGAAGCCGGCGCGCCGAGTGAACGTCTCATGGCGGCGGAAGCCGCCACGCCCACGCCGGACGCGGGGTTACAGCGGCGCGCCGCGGTCGGCGGCGAAGGTGACTCGGGCCCGGCCGAGGCGGCCGTCGCGCAACACGTAAACATCCGCCTCAATCCCTGGCTTGGCGTGGTCGAGCAGCACCGCGAGGGCTTCGAGATCCGCCACGCGGTACCGGCCGAGCTGGACGATCACGTCGCCGGCCCGCAGTCCCGCCGCTTCCGCCGGCCCGCCTTCCCGCAACGCCTCGATCATCACCCCGCGGTTGCGGGACAGGTCCAGCCGGGCGACGTCCCGCGGCGTCAGGTCGCGAACCCGGGCCCCGAGGTACATCAACGCCAGCCGCTGCCCGTCCGACATCGGCGCCGCCCGGGCTTCGACTTCGATCCGCCCATCCTCCCCGGCGAGCACCACCCGCTTGCCCGGCTCGCATTGCAGCAACTGCACGTAGGCGTCGATGATGTTCCCCGCCGGCTCGCCGTTGACCGCCTCGATCCGCTTGCCCGTCTCGTCGTCTCCGGTCTTCCATCTCAACGACACCGACACCTCGGCCGGCGGCTCGATGGTCACCTCTTCGACCACCTGCCCGCCGAGGTCGACACGGTTGATCGCCAGCGGGCTGAGCAGCTCGGGGATCATGCGGCGGAGCGTCGCCACGGGGATCGCGAAGCCGATGTTCTGCGCATCGCCCCGGATCGCCGTGGTGATCCCGATCACCTGGCCATAGGCGTTCAACAGCGGCCCGCCGGAGTTGCCGGGATTGATCGGGGCGTCGGCCTGGATCAGGCCCGCGATCTGCCACTGCTCGGTCAGCGGCAGCGTGCGGTCCAGCGCGCTGACGATGCCCGAGGTCACCGTGTGCTGGTAGCCCAGGGGGTTGCCGATGGCCACGACCGGCTCGCCCACCAGCAGGTCGCTCGACGTGCCGAGCTCGACCGTCGGCAACTCCCGACCTTCCGCGGGGGCGATCTTGATGATCGCCAGGTCCTGTTCGGCGTCGCTGGCCAGCACCTCCGCCTCCAGCTCGGAGCCGTCGGCGAGGATCACGTCCACCTCGTCCGCCCGGTCGACCACGTGAGCGTTGGTCACGATGTAGCCCGCGGCATGGACGATGAAACCGCTGCCCAGCGACCGACGCTTCACGTCGCGCTCGAACGTTCGGCCGCGGAAGAACCGCCGAAACAGCGGATCATCCATGAACCGGTCGGGAAACATCCCGAACCGCTGCCGCACCGTCTGCGTGGTGTTGATATTCACCACCGCATCACGATTGGTCTCGAAGACCTCGACCACGGGCGTGCGGCGGAGGTTGACCGACTCGGCGGCGACGGCCAGGCGCGGCATCAGCGACAGCGCCACGAGAAACGCGGCGACGATCACAAACGCCGCGCCGCCGGTCGCCCTCCCCCGCCGCGAGCGGCGCTCGCGCATGGGGGCGGGTCGGGAGGTGGAAGAGGCGTCGCCATGCGTGCCTGCACATGACGCGCTCGCGGTGTAGTCGCCTGGGGTCTGCAGGAACATCACTTGCGGGCCTCCTCGAGCATCATCTGGTAGTGCGGACGTTTCGGGTCTTCGGGCGGCGAACGCCGCAGGGCCTCGCGGAAGGCCTCGGCGGCGCGCGTCTTGTCGCCGCGCTTCATGTGCCACTGGCCGAGTCCGGCCCACGGCTCGGCCGAGCCGGGCGACAACTCGATCGCCCGCTCCAGCCACCGCCTCGCCTGGGCGAGGTCTTTTTCCACCGTGATCGCCACGATCGCCGCGTCGGTCAGAATCGACCACTGGTCGGGGACGAGTTCCATCCATCGACGATACGCGTCGAGGGCGAGGTCGAGTTCGTCGGCCCCGATCAGGGCATCGATGTAACGCTTGATGATCGCCGGATCATCCGACTCGATCGTGTGGAACTGTTGATAGAGTTTGACGGCTTGTTCGAAGCGCCGGCGTTTGGTCTGCACGTCGGCGAGCTCGAGACCCGCTTCGCGGTCATTGGGGTCTTCGGCCAGCCGCGCCTCGAGGCGTTCGGCCTCGGCCTCCAGCTCCTCTTCCGACTCCAGCAACCCGAGCCGCCGCATGCCCCAGTCGCCGAACTTGTTCGGACCGGCCCCGTAGTGAGCCATTTCGAAGTATTGCCGGGCGAGGTCCGTTTGCCCGCGCTCCGCGGCGGCCGCACCGAGCACAATGTACGGATCCGTCTGTCGCGGCCAGAGTTCCAGTGCGATGCGGGCGCGTTCCTCGGCCTTCGCGAACAGTTCGGCACGAGCCGCCGGGTTGTTCAGCCCACGTTGCATCAGGTCGGTGGCCAGGAAGCGTTGGAAACGCCCACTGTCGGGATGCCGGCTCACCGTACTCACCACCAGGGTGATCATGTCGCGCCAGAGGACGCTGTAGGTCACCGTCGCCCACGCGTAGCCCAGCCCCGCGATGACCAGCACGCCCGCCACCGCCACGCGAACGGCCCGACGGTCGTCCAGCCGCCCCACCCACGCCGCCAGGATAATCAGCGCGAAGAGACTCGGTTGAAACAGCAGGCGTTCGCCGAAGATCGTGCCGATCAGCACGACGGTGTTCGACGGGATCGCCCAGGTGATCGCCAGCGCGAGCAGAGGCCCGAGGACAAGCCACCGCCGGCGCCACGCCTCAACCGTCAGCCCCAGCCAGACGAGCACGATGAGCAAGCCGAACAGGACCAGCGGTTCGCCGAGGTCGGTGGCCGGCATGAGCACGCGGGGCGAGTAGTCCGGCGACTGGTTGACCGGGACGATCATCAACTGTCCGGCCTTCCCGACGAGTTTGAACGGCGTCACCACGCGCTCGGTCGTCGAGGCATGGAACAGCGGGTTATCCAGTTCGTCCGCGGTACCGGGGTCGATAGACTCCGGGTCATCGTGGTCCACGCTTTGGATCATCGTCACACGCTGAGCAGACGCGACGACGACGACGACGCCAATGGCGACCAGCACGGGAGCATAAGTGCGCCAGGCCGGGCTCGGCCGATTCGCATCGCGGCGCAGCGAAAGTTCCATGACCGCCAGAATGGGGGCGAGCAGATAGCCCTGCTCCTTGGCGAGGCCGGCGCCAAGGACGGTCAAACCGATCGTGGCGGCGCGCGGCCAGGTCATGCACTGCCGCCAGCGCAGCCAAAGCAACATCCCCACGACCATGAGCAGCAGCGACAGAATCTCCGCCCGGCCGACCACGCTCGCGATCACCTCAACGTGCAACGGATGCACCGCGAACAGCGGCCCGACCACCCAGGCGGCGGACGAGCGACCCACCCATCCCGCCGCGAGCACGGCCGACAGACCGCACAGCGCGGCGTACAGGGCGAGATTGACCGCCCGGATCGGCGTGGCGTCGCGACCGTGCAGTTGCACCTGCGCCCAGAAGGTGAAGCTGGTCAACGGCCGGGAGATCGGCACTCTCGCCCCGCGCCGCCACCACTGCTGCGTCCAGACCGTGAGCCCGAAGGACGAATCTTCCAGACGCGGGTCCTGCCCGACCACCTTCACATCGTCGTAGACGAACGGATAGTCGAGCGTCAGGGAGTAGAACAGCACGGCAAGCACCGCTGAAAGCAGCGCGGCCAATGCCACGCTTCGCCGCCCCAGCGGGTCGAACCGCGAGGGGGCGGGCTCAACGCCGGACATGCTGGACTGGGCTGAATCCACGCCCCACATCATACCGATGCCGCGGGAGGTGTCTCGTCCTGAGACAAGAGAAGCCGGCCGCGTCAGCGGCCGGCTTCTCGTCATTCCATGTCTCCGTCGTTCGCTGATCCCTGGGGATCAGACAGTTACGGAGCCAAATTCGCATTACCGTTCCCAGTCAGCGGCAGAAGGACGGTGTTACGGCTGGCGGGCGTGGTCATGTTCCCATCGTTATTGGTGAGAACCGGGGCTGTCGCCGACTCGTCGTTCGTGTCGTCAGAGGCCGTGTCGCCGGCGTGGGCGTTGTCGTTGCTCGGACCCTGGAACGGGTCGTTCGAGAACGAAACGTGACCGTCGCCGAACTGAAGGTTCTGGCCTTCGCCGGCCGAGTGATTCTGACTGTTCTCGTTGTTCTCGATCTCGGTCTGGGCCGGACTGTCACCCTTAGTGAAGGTGTGGACGCTGCCACCGTCGGCATTATTATTGTCGCCCATCAGAATCCAGTCCGACTTGACATTGGCATTCCACTTCCGGTTGGTGGCATACATGTTTTGCATCGAGTACGACAGGTTGTCCTCGTCGTAGAAGTCGAACGTCTCGTCGAGCGAGGCGTTGGCGCCGCCGGGCTCGCCGTCCTCGGTCAGCGGGTCGGCGACCTCGCTGGTGGACGGGCAGACGTAGCTCTTGGCCGACACCCCCCCGTTGCGCACGAGCAGCCACAGACTGGCCGTGGCATTGTTCGACAGACTGGTCGCATCCACAGTCGTGGCGGTCCGGGTCGTGTAGTCGAAGCCGCGCACGCTGTCACCGTCGGCACCGGTGCCCGCGATGGGGAACTGGTCACTGTTGGTGACCGAATAGGTGTACATGGCTTTGTAGATGCCGGAGAGGTTGGCGGCGCAGACCGACCGGTTGGCGATCTCGCGTGCCCGACCCAGGGCCGGCAACAGGATGCCGATAAGCAGGGCGATAATCGCCACCACCACCAGCAACTCGATCAGGGTGAATGCTCTAACTTTCCTCATGGTGAAGGACTCCTGTAAAAAGGACATCAAAGAAACGAACCCGATGCCGCATGGCCGCAGGAGTCCATCGTTCGGACTGGCCGAGTGAGAATCCGGCTGAACTCCAGCCGAGGCACTCGATAGAAAGGACTGACGATAACGTGTTTGTTCAATTCAGTCCGACAAGCCAGGCCACCTGCGGTTCACGGCCAACATTTTCACGTGCTCACTACGCGACCGGACGCTCCGGTCATCAACGCAGCCCGCACGAAACACATCCGCGAGCGTTGTCCCGGAAGCTTTGGCAGGAGTCAGCCGACCATCGAAGAAGCCGAATCATGCTGATGGAAAATAGCTGATAATCATCGAATGCGATGGTCTCACTGACACCTCATCTGACAGCATACCGTCTCTCCGCGTGCTGTCAAGTGCCAACCGGGCAGGTTTTTCGAACCGCCCATTGATTCTGACGCGAGTTTCCCGGATTCGTTCACGCAAGTCAAGCGAAAATCGCGAGGAGCAGAAAAGGTGTCAGGATGATTTATTGTGATGCGGGGATGCCGGGGTCGTCTGCGTGGTGGGCTGCGCGAGGGTCGGTCGGGATGTATGGGATGGGGCGTCGTGGGTGCGGCCCGGTGAACCGGGCCGCGCCGGGCGGCGGGGACTGGGATCGGTAGGGTGGTGCGGAGCGAGTCCGCGAGCGAGGCCCACCACGCGGTAAAGAACAACCCTGAGAACGCATCGGAGCATTCGATCCGCGGCAAGGCGATCAGCCGCGTTCGCAGCCGGCCACGTCATCGGGTCATGTGGCGTCTGCGTGGTGGGCTGCGCGAGCGAAGCTCGCTTACCCACCCTACCGGGGCGGCGCGAGGCGGTCGGTATGCATGGGATCGGGCGTTGTGGGCGCGGCCCGGTCAACCGGGCCGCGCCGGGCGGGGGGGGCGCGCGGCCTTGCGCGCGTAGTGTTTTCATGGGGGCGAGAGGTCGTTGGCGACTGGTTCGTGGTGAACGGTGG